>CATIYX010000134.1 GCA_949739095.1 uncultured Clostridia bacterium
ATCATCAACAACGGACGAATTGCAGCGATGGATTCCACGGAAAATCTGGAACGCGGCACGGGGCGCAACGGCAAATTCACGCTGCGTATAGCCGGAGATGAATACCAGGTAAAAAATGCACTGTCCGGACTTCAGGGCGTGAAATATATGGATGTGTTGGGTGTGCGTGAAGCCGGAACCGTAGATGTTTATATTGAATCTGTGCCGGAAGTGGATATCCGCAAGTCCTTATTTGAAGTTTTAGTGCAGAAAAATTTGCCGATTTACATGATGAAACCGTTTGAAATGACGCTGGAGGACGTGTTCCTTAAAGCGACCAGTGGAGATATGCCTGTGCAGGCAGAGAAAGAGCCAGTGGCGAAGAAAACAGCAAAGGGGAGTGAGAAATAATGTCGGCTATTTATAAACGGGAGCTTCGTGCCTACTTTAGCTCTCCGATGGGATATATCATTGTAGCAGCAATTTTAGCTGTTTTGGACATGGGGTATTTTATTCTGCTCAATGCACAGGTGATTGATGTCGGATTTATGCTGGCATATCTTAACATTCCGTGTCTGATTTTGATTCCGATTATGACTATGCGTTTGCTGTCGGAGGAACGCAACAAAAAGACGGACCAGCTTATTTTGACCTCGCCGGTCAGTCTGCTGCAAGTTGTGTTGGGAAAATATTTTGCCGCCTGTACGGTATTTTTAGCAGCAATTGTGATTTCCTTTATTTTTCCGGCGACCTTTTTCTTGTTTGGAGAACCGTCCTTGGCAATGATTATTGGGAATTATTTGGGCTATACATTGTTATGGTTTACAATGATTGCTATTGGATTGTTTGTTTCGTCTATCACAGAGAACCAAATGATTTCAGCGGTACTGAGCTGTATCATTCTGGTGCTGATTTATATTTTGGAAATGTTGGTGCCCAGCATTAATATCCCGGTATTGCAGCCGGTTTTGAAAAGTCTGTTGCTGTTCAGCCGGTTTAATGATTTTTCGCAGGGGCTGCTGAATGTCACTACAATTGTCTATTATTTGAGTTTCATCGCCGTATTCCTGTTTGCAACAGTTCGTGTACTGGATAAACGGCGGTATAGTTAAGGAGGTGTTGACCAAATGAAAAAAGGAAGATTGAAATACAAAATAAACGGAACCTTTTTGATGATTGCGATGCTGGTCGGCGCCGTATTGGTCAACCTCATTCTGGGAGCAATTGATACGAAAGTTCCGCTGGAAGTGGATTTAACAAAAGAAAATTTATATGAATTTTCGCAGCAGACAAATGACATTATGAAATCACTGGATAAAGATATTACGATTTATGCTATTTATAGTGAGGGGAACGTTCCAACACAGGTAGAAAAATATCTGGACCGTTACAAAGCGTTGAGCAATCATGTGACGGTGACAACGATTGACCCATATAAAGACCCGACAAGAATTCAAAAATTTGAAGCAAAAGGCGATACTATCAGCAATGGTAGTTTGATTGTAGAGTGCGGCGACAAATTTAAAATTATTTCATCAGCCCAGATGACAGCAACGGATTTTCTGAAACAACAGAATCTTGTGCTGGAAAACAGAATTACCAATGCGGTTTATTTTGTGACGGGTGCCGGTGAGCAGCAGAAGCTGTATTTTACAGAAGGTCATGGAGAATCGGAAAACAGTCAGTTGCAAACAGCGCTGCAGAATGAAGATTATTTGGCGGAATCTATCAATCTGTCTATCGGTGATGTGCCGGAGGATGCGGATGGTCTTGTTATATTGGCACCGCAAAAGGACTTCACAGAAGAGGAACGCGATAGATTAGCCGCATATATGGAAAATGGTGGAAATGCAGCATTTATCTTTACGCCGGGCGGTGATAAGCTGGAACGTTTGAGCGCATATTTGACGGAGTGGGGCATTACGCCAATGTATAATTTGGTGGTAGAAGGCGACCAGTCTAAGAATCTGATGACACGTTTGGGAGCAAGTCCGGTGCCGGATATGACGGACCATGATATTACAGCGAACTTGATTGCACAAAAACTAACTTACGTTGCATTTCCGACAATGAGTCTTAGCATCAGCACAACCAATCCACAGTATGCGCAGGTGACGTCACTACTGAAAACCAGTGCAGAGTCCTATGGAAAAGTGAATGTGCAGGCGCAATCTTCTGCTTACGAAGAGGGCGACGCTGTGGGACCACTGGACGTAGCGGCAATTGCAGAAAAACAGTATGATGATGGCAGCTATTCCAGAGTGTTTGTTTCAGGATCGGTTTGGGCGGTGGAATATCCGAATATTTTATCGGAAGCGGCATATGCAAACGGTGATTTTACACTTAACACATTCTCGTGGATGACGGAAAAACCATCTGGACTTAGTATTCGTCCTAAACTGATTAGTCCTGAAACACTGAAAATGACTAATACGCAAGCAATGACTATGATTATTGTTGTGGTGCTGATTCCGATTGCGTTGCTTGTCTTTGGTATTATTATCTGGTTCAGAAGGAGATATTTATAATGGTAGGAAAAAATAAAACCATACGGAACGTCATCATTGGCGTGGTGGCACTGGCAGTGTTGGCAGGTGTTTATTTTCTTGTGACCAAATGGGAGCCGAAGCAGGAAACAGAGGAACAACCGCAGCCGACCCAGCAGAAAATTCAAATTTTTCAGGCAACTGCTGCTGATGCTGTGCAGGTGGATGTAACAAATGGCGATGGTAGTCTGAAATACTACAAGAGAAAAGAAAATAAGACGGTGAAAGATACAGACGGCAATGATACTACAAAAGAAGCAGATGTCTGGTATATTGCAGGATATGAAGAAGCAAAACTCACTGCGACAAAAATCGAAAACACTGTCTATGATTTTGCTGACATGAAAGCGGAAATGGAAGTCACCACCGATATGAGCAAAAAAGCGGATTATGGACTGGAGGAACCGTCCGCAAAAGCGATGCTTTCCATGCAGGATGGCACACAGTATACCATGCTGCTGGGTGCAAAAGTACCGACAAGCGACAACTATTATGCAATGCTGGAAGGGAAAGACGCCATATATGTCATTACAGGGTATAAAGCAAATATCATGCTGGCAAAACCGTTGTCCTACAAAAACACCATGATTGGAAATATCACGGTGGATGATTTTCAAAACTTCTCTCTGAGTGCAAATGGAGAAAAGGTGATTGACGTGCGCAGTCTCAGGGAGGACGACAATCTGTTGAATGCAAACATGACAACCTATGTGATGACCTATCCCTATTATGAGGCGGTTCGTGCGGAAGAGTTTAAAGAAATTTTAGATGGGCTAGCAAGTGTCACGGCAAATGAGTTTGTTGCATTTGCACCGGCAGATTTGTCTGTCTATGGTCTAAGTCAACCGCGGTATGTAGTTTCCCTATCTGATTCTAAAAATTCTTATCAGATAAGCATAGGAGCGAATGTTCCCAAAGAAGAAGGAGAAACGGTGCAGCGGGTTTATGCTATGGCAGAAGGTGATTCCTGCGTATTTACGATGTCAGCAACCATGATAGATTCGTTAAAAAATGTGGATGCGTTCTCTCTGATGGAAAAATTCATGCATTTGGTGAATGTCTCTAATGTACAAAGTGTTGTTGTGGAAAGTGAAGGAAAAATCTATACACTGGATGTAGAGCATTTCATGGATAAAAACGATGTAGGCGAAGAGTTTGAAGAACAGAACTACAAAATCAATGGTAAAGATGCAAACCAAAAACGCAGTAAAGCGGTGTATCAAAGCATTATTGGACAGCGGGCAAGTGGCAGTGCTACGGGTGCAGCAGGGCAGACGCGCTGCACAATTACTTTCCGCATGACGGATGGAACGCAAAGCGTCATGCAGTATGCAGACTATGATGAACGTAATTATACAGTTATCAAAGATGGCACACCAAGCAGTTTTACTGTGCTCAAGCAGGGTATTACAGATATGATGAAACAACTGGAAGATTTGGATGCAGACCCCACAAAAGCAGCTTCGTAAAAATATTATGATAAGGAACGTGCCTGCGTGAGGGCAGACTGCTAATATAAAAACAAGCATATCGCTACAGAGAGCGGTATGCTTGTTTTTTTATTATCATAAAAAACTAAATTTAATCCATTATGTCAAATATTATTTTTTGTCGCATGACCACTTCATTTGATATGTTATTTTTATCTAAATTACAGTGAATATAAGAAATTAAAACATGTATAGGGGATTTTGAAACTTTACGGAGAAAGTCTAGATATAGTATAATATTATCAACAATTATGATAAAATGAGAAATGGGAGGAGGGGCGACATGAATATATGGCAAAAATGGATACATAGCAGGGCAGTAGCAGGAAGTCTTTTTGTCATAGTATCGGTTGGCAGCTTATTTGGATGTGCCGGACCGGTACTTAAAGAGAAAAATCAAAATGGCAGCATTTATCCACTGCAGACAACGGAAACATTAACCTATTGGGTGGGGCTTAATGACAACTTAAAAGGATATACAGACGACTTAGGAACTACGCCGTTTGCAAAGGAACTGGAGAAGCAGACGGGCGTCCGCGTGAAATATATTCATCCAAGTTTAAAAGGGGGGAATCAGCAGTTTAAACTGCTGATAGCATCGGGAGATTTACCCGATATTGTTGAATATGATGTGACGAGGTTGTCAAAGGCATCTTTTGAAAATTATGTTATGCGTTTAAATGAGACCATGGAAAAATGGTCTCCAAATTTGAAAGAATATTTAAAGCGGTCTCCAGAGGTGGATAAAATGATACGCACTGATGCGGGTGATTATCTGTTTTATCCATTTGTTAGGGACAGTGAGACATTGAGAGTCTATTTTGGGCCCATGATTCGGGAAGATTTGCTGGAAAAGTTAGGGCTGCCAGTGCCGGAAACCATTGAGGAATGGCATACAGCGCTTACAATGATGAAACAGCAATTAGGAATAGAAGCTCCGCTAATCTATAGCGGGGATGCAGAGGGATTGGGTGAGTTTTGCGGTGCTTATGGAGAGATAAAAGATTTTTACCTAGAGGAGGGAAAGGTGGTATATGGACCGGCGCGGCAGGGTTATAAAGAATTTTTGAAACTCTTCCGGCAATGGTATGCGGAAGGGTTAATTGACCCTGATATTATAAGTGCAGATAAGCAAATCGTAAATAGTTATATTACCCAGGGAAAAAGTGCTGCAACTGTTGCGTTTGCTGGGAATGGAATGGGACGGTTTAATCAGAAACTCATGGAAGAAAATCCTGAGCAGCGAATGGTAGCGGCACCACATCCGGTTCTTCATAAAGGAGAAATCCCTAAGTTTGGACAGTATAGTCCGGTGGTGAGTGGTGCAGGTGTTGCTATTACAACTTCTTGTAAAAATATAGAGGTAGCGGTACGGTTTTTGGATTTTGGCTATAGTGAGCAAGGCAGACTAGTTTACAATTTCGGTACATTGGGAGAAAGCTATGAAATGGAGGGCGGACAACCGGTTTATACGAGCAAAATATTACAGCCTGAACATGGCGATATTGCCGGAGCGCTTGCACAATACACGCGGGCAACGCAGGATGGACCGCATATCCAGATGGAGCAATATCTCATGCAATACTATCAACTGCCGGAACAGCGCGAAGCGGTCGAGGTATGGAAGCGTAGCAATGCTAAAGAGCATCTCCTGCCTTTTTTAGGATATATGTCAGACAATGATTTAGAATTTGTGCAACAGCAAGAAAATATAAAAACATATGTCACAGATATGACAAACCGTTTTATTCTGGGGATAGAACCAATGGAAAATTTTGACAGTGAATATCTGGAAACATTACAGGAGCTGGGACTCCAGCAGATGTTGGAAATCTATCAGCAGGCATATGAAAAATATATAGCAAGATAGGAGGAGATGGGTATGAAACGGTGGATCGCAACATGGATGGCAGCAAGTATACTATTGACAACAGTTTCGGTGATGGCAATGGACACAGGAACGGGTATTTTAGTCAATAGTACATTCGACAGTATGGAGACATATGCAAAACCAACCGGTTGCACTATCAATGACAATGGCAATCCAGTATATGCAGAGGTGGAGACAGAAGGAGAAAATAAAGTGTTACTGCTGGACTGCCAAAGGTCAGAAGTTGTGATGGATTACGCATTGTCAGACGCGCCGGTGAATATGATTAGCAGCGCCAATATACGGGTGGATAGCTGTAGTGCGGAATTCAAGGTGTTTTTACAAAAGAATAGTGCCGGTAAATTCAGCAACTTTTTATCGTATTTTCCGGATGGTACCATTCAATCGCAGGACGGACGAAAGGTTGGCACTTGGAAACCAGGCGAGTGGCATCAGGTAGTATTGATGCAAAATAATAAAACAAAACGGTATGGCATTTCAATAGATGGAAAAATGAAAATCTCAGATGCACTGTTTGATAATACATCTTTTGGGTTCCCAACCGTATTACGGTTTCAACTAGCGGCCGGATCCGATGGTACAAAAGTTTATTTAGACAATGTACGTGTTTATGATGGAGACAAGATAAAAGGGACGAATTCGTTTCCGGGAGAGGTTTATAATCCGAAAGAGGGAGAAAAGCCGGGAAGCGGTGAGACAGCAGGAACTGTGGAAAGCAAGGTGACAGATACAGTATATTTGTTGCAGAATTTTAATGGGGACGAGACTGGCGCACAGCCAGAAATGTGGAATGTGGAAGAGAAAGCAAGTAAGATATCCATTGTAGAAGTACCAAGCAAGAAAGATAAAAGTCTTTATATAGAACAAATTGAGCAGGATCCATTAATGGATCTCATGATAACACCTGATTCTACGGATATTATTATGGAAGCAAAAGTACGTACGGATGATATGGAGGCGGTGAAACAAATTTTTACCATGCGTGATTCAGGTGGAAAATTTGCTGCCGTATTCAAATTTAATCAGGATGGTTATATTTCAGCGGCAGGAAAACCGTTGACAAAATACATGAAAAAAAGATGGTATGAATTGGGAGCGGCGATTCATTTACAGGCAAAGACAATTGATTTTTATTTGGCGGGCGAAAAAGTGATGGAAAATGTTCCATTTGATAATACGGCGTTTACGACACCGGAACGTTTTCGGATACAGGTTGGTACCAGCAATGCAGGTGCCGGATTATATGTAGACAATATTCGCGTGTATGCAGGAACACAGCCCAAAGACCCGTCTACACTTAAAATGCAGGAGGAGACAGATATGGAGATTACTGGAAAGAGTATTTTCCCAGAGGAAAAATTAACGATAGACAAGGTGAACGGGTCTGTAGCATTGATTGAAAATCATGGATATGCTTTTGATGGAACCGCTAAGAAACCACTGGATGCACCGCCGTTTGTGGAAAATGGACGTACCATGATTCCGGTGCGGTTCGTGGCGGAAGGCTTTGGCGGACAGGTGGATTGGTCAGAGGAAACAAAGACAGTTACAATTCTGGCAGACGGCAAAACTATCCGCATGACGCTGGGCAATGCGGCGATTGAAGTGGATGGGGAGCAAATTGCGATAGATGCCGCGCCGGTGCAGGTGAATGATAGAACCTATGTGCCGCTGCGGGCATTGGCAGAGCAAGGGCTGGGAAAATCAGTCACCTGGTATGACAAAGGCAATATGGTAGTGGTGGGAGAAGCAGCGAAGCTGGACGACAGTTCTCTACAAGATATTTATCAATATGTTTTGTATACCCGTCCGAAAGCACAGACATTTATCGATAATCTGAACAATGTCCATCCACGTGTGATGGCGACAAAAGAAGATTTTGACCGTATTCGTGAAGGCGTGAAAAGCGAGCCCATGAAATCGTGGCTTGAGGAGACACTGAAAACCGCGGACGGATATATGGAAAAAGAAACATTAAAATATGTCAAACCCGATGGGTTGCGTCTTTTGGATACATCGCGCGAAATGCTCGCCCGCATGACTAATCTTGGCATGGCATATCAAATCACAGGAGATAAAAAGTATGTGGAACGTGCGTGGAAGGATTTAGAAGCAGTCGGTAAATTTAAAGATTGGAACCATCAAAGCCACTATTTAGACACGGCGGAGATGACAACAGCAGTTGCTATCGGATATGATTGGATGTATGACTGTTGGAGTGACCAGCAAAAAGAATTTCTTGTAAAAACAATTGTGAAACATGGACTCAAACAAGGTGTCAAGTGTTATAATGGACAACCGGGTGTCAATAGTGGCTGGGTGACATGGGACTGGAACTGGAATGCGGTTTGTAATGGCGGAATGGCGGTCGGAGCGCTGGCAATTCTGGATTTGGAGCCGGAACTTGGCAGCTATATCTTGGAACAAGGACTGCGTTCGCTCGAACATATGCTGCCGGAATTTGCACCAGACGGCGCATGGAAAGAGGGGCCGGGCTATTGGAATTATACCGTGCAATATCTGGTATATTATATGTCTACGTTGCAAACAGCGAATGGAACGGACTATGGCTATTTGAAATTACATAACGTCGATAAGACTGCATATTTTCCGATTTACGGAAGCAGTGCACAGGGGTCTTTTAACATCGGAGATGCGGGGAATGGATTGGTGAATGCATCAGAAATCTTTTTCTTTGCAAACCAGCTTGCAGATGGTGATTTGGCGCGGATACGGCTGAACCAAATGCAGGAATATGGCTGGAAAGGAGACAAAATGGATTTGTTGTTCTTCCATCCTGATGTTGTGAGCGATTCTGTGGAATTGCCACTGGATTACTATTTTGGCTATACGGAACTAGCAAGCTTCCGAAGTGCGTGGAGTGAAAATACAGCAAATTTTGCCGCAATTCATGCAGGACAAAATAATGTGTCACACGGCAATCTGGATTCCGGAACATTTGTTTTAGATATGATGGGAACACGTTGGGCAATAGATCTGGGAGCAGACGATTATAATTTGCCGGGCTATTTTAGTGCAACTGGTTCAAACAGTCAACGCTGGAATTATTACCGTTGCCGCGGTGAGGGACAAAATACGATAGTGATTGACCCTGGACAGGGTGCAGACCAAGTATATGATGCGTTTACAGAAATAAACCGGTTTGAAAGCAAAGAACGCGGCGGTATTGCGGTGGTGGACATGACGCCGGCATTAGCGAATGGTGCAAAAGCAGCGAAACGCGGAATGAAAATGGATAATAACCGGCAGCGTGTTGTGCTCCAAGATGAAATTAGCTTAAACGGCGGTACGCATAGTCTCTGGTGGTTTATGCATACACAAGCAGACGTTACTATTGCGGAGGATGGAAAGAGTGCTATTTTGTCAAGAGGTGGCAGCAAACTGTATGTCGGACTGGAATGTTCGGATAAAGACGCAAAGTTCAGCGTTATGGATGCAGTACCATTGCCAGGAAGTTCTAAGCAAGAGGGACAAAACGGCAATGCAGGAGTCCGTAAGTTGGCGCTCAATTTACCGAAAGCAAAAGGAAATGTGACCATTTCCGTAACGTTTAAACCCTATGTGGATGGAGTACCGACAGTAAAGGCTGAGGTCATTCCAATTGACGACTGGACCATTCCGGACGGTGCGCTAAATATTCCCAAACTGGAGAGCATCATGACGAATGGCACGGTGTTGGATGATTTCGGACCGGGCAAAACATCCTATGTTATCACCTTGCCATATGAAGCAGAGATTCCTGAAATTTCAGCAGAGGTAGATGGATATGATGTAGAGGTTCAGCAGGCACAAGATGTCGGCGAGCAGGCATATGTGAAGGTCATAGACCCGGCAGATTCGGAGAGTTTTGTTTACTATACTATTACGTTTAAGGCGGCACCGAAATTGACAGATGGCGAATTGGCAGTTCAATCCATTTCGGTGAGTGATGAACCGCAGCCGGAAAACAATAAAGGAAATCTCATGGATGGAGATTTTACCACACGCTGGAGCGCACAAGGTAAGGACGTATGGTTACAGCTTGATTTAGGAGAAGTGAAAAAAGTGGAAGCGCTGGGGTTGGCATTCTACTTAGGAAATGAACGCATCACCTATTATGATATTTATGTCTCAGAGGACGGAGAAAATTTTGAAAAAGTTTTAACGGATTCCAGCTCAGGCAATTCATTAGACTATGAATATATAGCGATTGCAAAAGAAGCAAGGTATATCAAAGCTGTTTTTGCGGGCACCTCAGTAGGGGATTGGAATAGTATCACAGAGGTAAAGGTACTTGGGAAATAGAAGGAGGGAAATAGTATGAAACGATGGATAGTATTTATCTTGGCGCTGGCAGTTGTCATATTGCCTTGTTTGCCGGTGGGCGCTGTGGATGAACTTAAGGAAGATTTTGAATCGTATCAGACAGTTGACAAACTTAAGGGAGCAGGATGGGCGTTTAGTCCCGATGTTACTGGTGGAAAAATTAGCTTGGAGACTGTAGAATCCATGGATGGCGATCAGACAAAAGCGGTTCGTGTGGCAGCGAAACTGGATGCAGGTGTAAGTGGTAATCCTGATGTTTATATTCAGAAGGATAGCATAGATATGACGGGAGAAACTGTAACAGCATTTCGCATCAAAATGAATGAAACGTGGTCCTTCCGTAAAATAATATGGAGGGAAGGAACCAGCGGTGGCACGTCATTTATTACACCGTTTGCAGTGGCTTCACAGAAAATTAAAATTTTTGATAAAGAAGTGAATGATAAAAATGGAGAACCGCTGAAACTAAAAGAAAATATTTGGTATGATATTGTGATTGTTTCTACCCAAACAGTAGGCAGCAATGAGATTCCTTATCAATTTTATATGAACGGATATTGCTATGCAGACGATACCTATACGGCTGATAACAAGCCCCGGAAATATGTGGCATCTATTCGTTTTTCAAACCAGCTTAATCGTGAGGATGTACGCGATATTTCCACAGACTATGATGATATTTACGTAGGCAAACGAACAAACTGGTCGTTTGGCAACATGATAATGACGCCAGCGAATGGAAACATGGCGGTGCCGGCAGAAGGCGGAATCATTAAAGTGGATTTTGGAATCAGAATGGATACGGAAACAATCAAAAAAGAACAGGTTGTTTTAAGCAAATATTTTGAGGGAGAAACCACAACATTGGAGGATTTTTCTTTTCAGTCAAATCCATATGGTTTTACGATTCAGCTGCCGGAAGGAGCGTTTGAGAAAGAAGCAAAGTATACCTTGCAGCTATCGGAACTGTATGATTTTGCAGGGAACTTGATTCCTGATGAGACAAGGGAACTTTTCTTTGAAACAGCAGGCGAACCATATATTCCGGAATTTCAAGTAGATTCGTTGGTGGGGGCAGACTTTACCGGATTTAAGGGGACTGCATTGTCTACAGAAATGACAGTAAATAGCAATGCAGGGACAATCACAGGAGAAAATTTAGATGAAGAGCATGGAGACAGCGCGGCGCTAACGTTGATGGGACCGGATACGACTTCAGGACCATGGCTGGGACTGAATGTTCCAGCGGCAAACATACCATCTAGCGGCACAGTTGTATTTCAATGCGATGTCCGAATGACAGTATGTGATGCAACACTGCAGCTGTTTACTATCAAAGATAGCGCAGGTAAATGGAATACAGATCTCAACTTTTTCCAAGATGGTTCCATTAGTATCGTAGACGGAAATAAAAAGGTCGTGAAAAAACTAATGGACTATGATACGACAACCTGGTATACTATAAGGGAAGAAATTAATTTAGACACCAAAAAGATTAGTGTATATATTAATGAACAGTTGATTGTAGAGGATTTTGCATTACAAAATAGTGCACTTGTAGATGTGCCGTCTGCACGTATTACCTTGGTTGTACCGAACAACAAAGAGGCAACCGCCTATATCGATAATTTTTCTATTGGCATAAAAAAAGAAGTGCCTGGTATCATGAAAATGAAATTCCTGGATAGTACAGGAATTTTACGTGGCGGGCAGGCGCCACAAGATATGGTGGCAATGCAGCTGTTTTTCTCCATGCCGATGGATAGGTCCACCATCACAGAAGAACATTTCAAACTATTACGTTCGGCAGATGAGCTGCCGGTAGAGTGTAATGTGGATTACGACGGGGATACCAACATTGTTTCCGTGCGACCAGAACAGCCGCTTGTCATGAACATGGATTATAAACTAGAAATAGCAAAAGAAGTCCGCGCTGAATCAGCAGTTGCGCTGAAGGAGAAAAAGGTATGGAAGTTTGAAAGCGCAGCAGGCGATTTTGGACGGGTTCATTTGGCGGTGCTAAATGAGGAAAATGAAGAAATATCATCCATAACGAATCTATCTGCCGGCGATAGTGTACGGGGGCAGGCGGAGCTGAAGAACATGGTAGAAACCTCACAGGAAGCAGTTGTGGTTTTTGCATGGTATCAGGGGGACATCCTCAAAGCAGTAAAGATGATGCCGGTCATGCTGGGAGCTTATAGCAGCGAAACTTTTACGACAGATGCTATTACTATGGAAAGTGCAAAAGAAAGCACGTTACGCGTATTTGTCTGGGGCGGAGAATCTGGCAGACAAGCGGTTTGCGAGCCGCTGACTGTTCAGTAAGATAGTAGGAGATAAATGTGAAGAGGAAAAGCAAAATATATGTCACTTGGGCAGTATCTTATATTATATTGCTACTTCTGCCAGTAATAGCAGGATTGGGGATTTATTCCTATATGTTTTCTGTAGTAAAAAATGAAATCACTCAGTCCAATCAGTTAATTGTGCAGAACATGCAAAGAGAGACGGATAGTATTCAGGAAGAAGTGGAGCGCATTCATGACCAAATTAGTGTAAACGAAAAAATTACATCGCTACTTAGCAGCGGACAACCCATGACAACGTATACGCGGTATATCATGAAGGAAGTGTCACGAGATCTGAATATCTATAGTGCGAGCAATAAATATATTAAGAATTTTTACATCATATTACAGAATATTGATTATTGTATCACACCATCTGTTAGCCGTCCCAGCGACAACTATTTTTTGTCGCAGCGGGGAATGAGCGCAGAGAACATGAACCGTATCAAAAGTGTCGCATCAGGCGAGCCCGGAAGCCACATTTTGGTGTGTAATGAAACAGACCACTTAGGAAATGAAACCAAGGTTGTTTTATTCATTCAGACATTGCCTATTGGGGAGAAAACAGTAAATGGTGCAGTGGTGACGGAAATTGACCAGAACTGGTTTTTTGCCTATTCTGATAAAAATGAACGGGAACAGATGGGAAAATTCTATATTTTAGATAAGAGTGAACAACTGCTTCCTATCACCGGCGAGGAAATAGATGATGTCTCGAAGATATTGATAGATGCGGACGTAGAGCAAAGGAAGCTGGATGGAAGCGATGTCTATATTATTCAGTCGCGTTCTGTCAGCAGTGGATGGCATTATATTTCTGTAGTAGATAACAATGTATTTATGGCGCGTATGCGCAAACCGAAATATATTGTGATAATGATGGTGTGTATCTATGTGTTGCTCGCAGCCGTAGCTGATTTTTTTCTGTTGCGGTACAACTATCATCCACTTCGCAATCTGGTAAGTACTGTGCGAGATCGCGCGGGTACGGAATTTGACAGTGGCGAGAGCATGGATGAGTATACATTTATTGAACAGGCGCTTGCCAAAGTTGTAACAGAAAAAGAGCAGGTCGATATGCTTCTGCGACAGCAGAAAAACACATTGCGACATAATTTTATGGAACGGCTGCTGCGGGGGACCAATAGTTCTGGCATACCGGTAAAGGAATCTTTGGAATCCTTTCAAATCCTCATTGCATCTAACCGTGGTGTGGTGGTGTTGATATCGCCGGAAGACGTGGAGAATCTTTTTGCAGAAGAAGCGGCTCTCACTGACAAGAAAAGGCTGGAGTTGGCACTTGTGATTTTGGAAAATATCCTCACAGAAATCACATCCCGTCATGGCAGTGCATTTAGTGTGGCAATTGATGGGTTCCTTGCTTGCTGTATTATGTTGCGGGAAGAAGAACTTCCCAAACGCCGTAAACTGATAGAACGAGATTTAGAGGAATGTGAACAAGTGATAGGGGATAATTTCGGATTTGGTTTTATTGCGGCAATCAGTGAAGTCCATAATATAGAAGATGGAATGGATATTGCATATAAAGAAACAATGACGGCAATGGAATATAAAATTATCAATCCGGAATCACGGCGGATTTGGTATATGGATTTGCAGGAAAAACAACAATCGGGTTACTATTATCCACTGGAAAAAGAACGGCAGATTATTTATTTGGTTCGTTCCGGAAACAAAGAAGAAGCAGAATTGGTACTGGAAGAAGTGTTTCGGGAAAATTTTGAGTCAGAATTTATGCCAATGCAATTGGTAAAATGTCTGATGTTTGATATTGCCAGTACAATGATTAAAACCATTCAAGAAGTGTTTGGAAATCATCAAGAAGAATTTTTGGACAGTTTAAAACCTGTAGACCGCATTACAGGGTGTGACAACATCAGTGATTTGCGCGCAGCGGTTAGTGATATCCTGTCTACCGTATGTGAATATGTAGAACGGCGGGGGAAAAACGAAATCTGTAACAAGGTGGAGCAATTCGTTCAGGAGAACTATTCCAACACAAATCTAAGTGTAGCGGTAATTGCAGAGCATTTGAAAATACATCCCAATTATGCATCTATGTTATTTAAAAACCAAACGGGAATGGGACTGCTGGACTATATTAGCAAAGTTAGGATTGAAAAAGCAAAAGTGCTTTTGCAGGAAACAGGATATACAGTGGAACAAATTTCAAATGCAGTAGGATATACCAACAGAGGAACATTTATGAGAGTATTTAAAAAGATAGAAGGAGTTACGCCAACGCAGTTTCGCAGTGGTATACACTCTTAGAAAAATCAATACATGGGGAGGAATTTGGCATGAAACAAAAGCTTGCAATATTAGTGGCAATGCTGCTTACGTTAGGTTGTATGGCGCCGGCTGCATGGGCGACTGACACAGAAGCAATTTCTATGCAACTGAGCCGTGATGTTAAAACGAAGGTCATTACCATCAGCGGGGTTTATCAAAATGGATATGGACAAATGATGACGATTACAGCAGAGTTTCAATCATCAGAAGATGAGACTGTTATCCCGCCGGACGGACCGGTTTACTTGAATCAATTTTTTGTAAAAGATACAGAGGGCGGTTATTCCCATGCATTTCGTATTGCGGAAGATAGCCCAGTTGGTACTTATCTCATCACTGTGACGGCGGCAGATACAGGAGAACAGAACAGCGCATCGTTAGAATTTGTCAGCGAAGAGAAACAATTGGAAGCAGTCGAGCGGCTGCGCAATGCAGCAAACGGGACCGGAACGGAAGAACAGATTGCGGCAGCCGTGGGAAGCGTTCTGGAGTCTGACAGAATCCCGTTAATGCTGGATTTAACAGATTATTTGGCATTGGGGAATAGGAAGGGGAAAGTAAATGAATTGGTGGCGGTTGGAGTGAAACAAAAGCAGCCACAAGATATCATTGAGGTATCTGAGATTTTCCAGCCGGCAATGGCAATTGGTGCATTGAAAGGCTGCGGCGCAGAGAATGTGGCGGCAGTATTACAAAAATATCAGGATATGATGAAAACAGACCTGTCCATGCTGGAGGCACTGAATGATAATGCGAAAACCTATGCGACGGATTGGCTGCAAAAGGGAGATTATGCTGCGCCAAAAGAAATAGAACAGGCATTTGTGGAAGCTGTGATTCTGGGGTGTGTTTCTAAACCACAGAATTATACGGAAATACGGCAGGCATTGCTGGTGACCTATCAGGCTAATGTGGCGCTGGACACTACGCAGTTGAATCAGGTGAAAGACCAGTCGGCAGTGTTTAAAGCAATGCTAAATACCAATTATACTTCACTGGAACAGATAAAAACTACGTTCAATAAAGCAGTAGCAGACCGTTTGGCGGCAGAGCAAACTGGTAGCGGCGGTAGTATCGGCGGCGGTGGCGGTGGAACGGTAGGAGGTAATGTATCGGGACGACCAGCTTTGCCGGGGCAGAATACAATACCAAATACAAATATGCCGCAGAGCAGTGAACAGATGGAGGTACATAATAATTTTTCAGATATGGATAGCGTGCTGTGGGCACAAACATCTGTGAATTTATTATATGATAGAGGCATTGTTAAGGCGGCGGCAGATGGCAAGTTCCATCCAAACGATGCGATTACAAGAGCAGAATTTGCGGCATTGGTAGTCAGGGCATTCGGACTGGAAAGTGCAGATGGAGAACTTGATTTCACAGACGTATCCACAGAAGACTGGTACTATAGTGTAGTCGTAGCAGCAGCAAAAAATGGTATTGTTCAAGGCGTTGGCAGCAGTGAATTTCAGCCGGAAGCCAATATCTCACGTCAGGATATGGCGGTGATGATAGACCGGGCAGCAAAACGAAAGAATATAACATTTGAAAAAGGTGAAACAGCTGCAGTATTCAGCGACACAGACCAAATTGCACCATATGCGCTGGAAGCAGTTGGAGAAATGACGCTTGCTGGTATTATTAACGGTAATGGGGATGGTACATTTGCACCGCAAGCAAACGCTACACGTGCACAAAGTGCTAAAATGATTGCAGCAGTGTTGACAATGGGGAGGTAGAAGTGATGAAGAATAAAATATTTGCAAGTTTTCTCGCAGTCGTTATGCTTCTGCCAATGCTGGGCGTAAATGCGGCGTTTGATGATGTAACGAATGAAACACCATATGCAGGAGAAATTGAAATGCTCGGAGCAATTGGTGTGGTAAATGGGGATGACAGTAATTGTTTTGACCCAGAAGAGGAAGTAACACGGGCGGATTTTGCCATGATAGTCGGTAACATCTTAGGATATGAAAATACATACGGGACAGGGGTATTTGATGATGTGCCAGCAGACCACTATGCAGCAGGCGTGATTGCTGCATTGACAGGCAGTGGTGTCTTTGCTGGTGTAGGAGACGGAATGTTTGACCCTGATGCGCCTGTTACCTACCCACAGGCAGCGAAGGTGTTGGTTTCTGTTACAGGATATCAACAGCCGGCAGAAGCAATGGGCGGATATCCGACAGGATATCTTATGCAGGCATCAGCACTTGGTCTGAGCGGCA
This sequence comes from uncultured Clostridia bacterium, assembly GCA_949739095.1. Taxonomy (GTDB): domain Bacteria; phylum Bacillota; class Clostridia; order RUG12999; family RUG12999; genus JAAWTG01. The sequence continues at coordinate 17,128 of CATIYX010000134.1, forward strand.
GTTATACACAGGAACAGCCACTCACACGTGCGCAGATAGCTCACCTGATTTATCAGACGCTGCGGGTGGATTTGCGCCAGCAGACTGTTTTTGATATATGGAACCCGCAATATGAAGTAGTGCGCGGCGAGACATTACTGACCAATGTAATGCAGATTTATAGTTACAAAAATGTGAAAGTGAATGATACCTACAAGACATCTTCTAAACTAAATGAACAGCAAGTTCTCATTGATGGACAGCTTTATGCGGTCGGTGAGACAAATGCAGCAGCATATGCCGGACAAAATGTTACAATATACTTCCAAATAGATGAAAATGTATTGGAAGAACGTACCCTACTGCATATTGCGAAAATGCCGCAAAGTACAGAGGTCACAATTCAGGCAGAGGATTTGATTTCTTTCAGCGGAAATGAAATCAGATATGCGCAGGATGGAAGAACGCAGCGCGTGCATATCGGTAACGATGCGGATATTTTGTATAACGGGCGCAGTGTGATTTATGACCAGACACTGTTTAACATAGAAAACGGTAGTATCCGTCTAAGTAACAGTGATGGCGGCAGTTCTTACAATTTAGTGGAAATCGAATCTTATGAAAACATTCTGGTAGGTGGAATTGATTATGAGAACCAAACGATATATGACCGTTATGACCGCAGCTTAACTGTGCAAGTGCCGGATAACACCACGGCAGTATGTGAGGTGTTGCTGCCGGGAGATGAAACAGTTTATGCGTTTGACGATATATCAGATGGACAGCTGATTTCTGTGTTTTCCAGCCAGGATGGACAGTATATTAAAATCGTATTTGGTGGCGATCCTATCACAGCAAAAGTAAATGAAATCACTGACGAAGAAATTATGCTGGGAGAAACGATGTATAGAAAAGCGCCGTCTTTGGACCGTATGCCCGCAATTGAACTTGGCGGCACCTATACATTTTTCCTGGATATCAATGGGCGCGTAGCAGCGCGGAGTTCTGATATGGCAGGACAGCAATATGGGTATTTGATTGAAGCGGCAACGAAAGATGGTATCAACACAGAGATGCAAGTGAAACTGCTGAATGAAAAAGGAGAGTTTCAGGTACTGGATTTGGCGTCAACTATCAAACTGAACGGACGCTCTATTAAGCCGGCAACGGCAGAAGGACAGGCGGCGCTGCAGGCAATTTTGTCGATAGATAACAACGCAGCGAAACCAGAGGACAGTAAATATACGCCGGGTGGAATTATCAGTCAGCTTGTTACTTATCAGCTCAATGCTACGGGCGCTATGAATGAACTCAGGACAGCGGTAGTTGGGCAAGACCCATATACATTCTCATTGGATTTCAAAAAAGCCAGCTTACAATATAAAAGTGGTCTTAAAACGTTCCGTATGAAGTTTATGGCGTCGACTAATACCAAAATCTTTTTTGTATCGGCAGATGGAAGTGTCGAAGAGGAAGAGTTTGATAGTGTCGCAGTCTCACAGTTGCAAAACGACCGAACCTATCAAGTAGCGGCATATGATGTAGATGACGGCGGCGCGGCAGGCGCAATTGTCGTTTGGGAAAAAGCAGATGGAGAAACCACAAATGATTCTGCATTTGGCATTGTGGATAAAGTGGTTTCTGCTGCAAAAGAAGATGGTTCTTCAACAAAGAAACTATATGCCATTTCAAATGGGAAATATATAGACTTACTGGCAAAGGAAATGGATACACTGATGGTGTCAAGCGATGGTACGATGAGAGAAGTACAGCGCGGAGATGGTATTGTATTTGAAAAGAATAGACAGGGAGAAATTAGTAAGGTAAAACTGGAATTCGATGTAACAAGACCTTATAGCGCGCAGCGGCAAGGCAGTGTATTCAATTATCTTTGGAGTTTATATGGTACCGTATATTCTAAAGAGGGAAACAACTTTATTATGACCAGCAATACAGCGGAGACAATTGATCAATCGTTGTTCGACAATCGGGACGCGTGGATTTCCTTTGCCGCAGCAGGAAACATCTATATTTATGACAAACAAAAGGATGAGGTAAGCAGAGCAACTTCAGACGAAATATATACCTACATGATGAGCGGCGAGCGTGCCTCTAGAATTTATGTTCGGTTCCGCTATGAAAGTGTGCGGGATATTGTGATTTATAAAGAATAAAGTATGTGGAAATAGAAGTTTTTGCAGGAAACAGTATCATATGAAAACGATGTCACTGACATTTGTCTGTTTTTATCATGGAAACAGCAGAAAGTAAAAGTCGTGTTTATATTCCTACCCAAGTATAGTATGAATGAAAAGACCGTGAAAAAGGAAAATCTTTTTCACGGTCTTCTTTTTGATAGGAGACGATATATAAAATATACATACGCCATAATATTTTTTTCTATTCTGTTTGTCAAAACAAACAACAGAAGTTATTTCTAATGGAGAGCCCCATTATCTAAAACCAGTGTACTCATTCATAGCGCCAAAGTGCGTGCTGGTCAATTTGATATTTTACGTTATTTCCGCTGGTGTAGACTTGCAAAATATCGGCAATGTTCCGGTGCTCCACAGCGGAGGGGGTAAACGCTGCCAGACTGATATAACGCACACCGTCCACTGTATTGATAGACGTATGACCATTTTTCCAGACGACAAATACTTGAACGCCTTTGTCTGTTAGTTTTGCCATGGTGCTATAAAATAGGTCAGATTCATCCTGATTGACGAAGTTCAGTGGACTGGACAGCGCGAGAACAGCAGCAGGTGTGGAAATTTGTTCTGTCTCAGCGAGCAACCATTTCCAGCCTTCCGAATTCACGTCCAGAATACCGGAAGCATTGTTTTGCAGTTCTAGTGTGGTAACGCCGCCGGATATGGATTTGTGCATATTGATAAACATGCTTAAATTCCCAAATGGTTCAGAGGAATCCAACAAAAGTGCAGGCTGTGTGATAGCAGCCGCGAGTTGCCGGCGTGCAATCCCCTCCATAAGTGTGTTGGTGGAGACAAGTCCGCCAAAATAATTGACAGGCTGCACGGGTAAGTTGCCGTAGAGCGGGTCGCTGGAAGTAGTCGTGCCGGAAGGTACACCACCTAAAATTTCTAAATCATCAAAATAGACAATCCCTGCATTTTGTAAACGCGCATCATCTTGTACCAGATAAATGCGGGTTAATTGTGCGGGCAGGGCAACTTCGGAAGGAATATTCATTTCAAGTTGCCGCCAGCCGTCAAAAGTAAGCGAATCTGCCAGGGAGAGGCGATGAACTGTGCCGTTAGCATCGCGCAGCATGACACGTAGCCATTGCTGGTTTGTGGAAGCGGCGTGTACCCAGAGCCGAATTTTCGAGTTTTGGTTCGCAATGGTAGGTGGATTATTGAATTCCATTGCGGCGGACTGTGCACCATCAATATCCTGCCGGAAGTCATAGGCGAGTTTTCCGCTATAGCTACCGGAATGTGCTTGTTCTCCGGAAATTTCATAGGTGCAAATAACATTTTCGGGATAGGGCAGTGCAATGCCGTTTGATGATTCAAACCCATCGGTGTATTTGCTTTCCGGTGCGATGGAAGAAGTCCCCATGGTGTTGACATAGAGCATGGCGGACGCAGAACCAACTGAAACTGTGGCAGTGGCAATGCCGCTACCGAGACTGCGGACGCCGCCCCAATCCAATGCGATAAGATCGTTTGGACAATCTAAAATAGCATCCGCCGGATTAATGGGAGCACTATAGCCATCTGCACTGTAGCCGGTGATAGCTAATGGATATACTGCAGTGGAAGTGATGTTGACGTAATTCGGGGATAAAACGATACGAGCGGGTTCCTCTAGAATGCGCAGCGTCATTGTTGCTGTTTTTCCCTGATATTCTGCTGTAATAGTAGCGGTGCCAGGTTCTTCGGGGAAAAACGCACTTCCCTCCAAACGTCCTTTCACACCTGAAAAAGAAAATTTCACCTGTGATGGGTCAATTTCCATGTCAAACCCCAGTTCATCCTCTGCCAATACGTCAATACCAGCACGAGTTCCTACAAATACGTTGTCCTGATAGGCTGTGACAGAAATAGATTCCAGCACACCGCGCTGGGCAGTAGTCAAAATTGCTGCTGCACTTGAAACGGCGCGGTAAGGATATTGGCTGGCGTGGTTCACCACTGTGGAAGTATCGGTTCTCTTAAATTTGACAGCAAGTTGAGTAGAACCGCCGCCATCCAAATTTAAAGCGTTGAATAGCTTCAAATCCAGACAGAAATCTGCAAGTTCGTTTAATGTCATACCAATACTTTCGTCCGCGCCACGTCCGTCTACTGCAATGAAATAGACCTGTTTTCCAGTGGCGTCAAATCCAATCGCGCTGCGGGGTGCACGACCAGGACTGTTCAGCGTGATGGCAGTGCGCACGCCGTTTTTCACCAGCATGGTGCTGCCGCCAATCGCTACATCCATATCATTGTTAGGGCTAATCACAACATCACAACTGATTTTATCTCCAACCTGCAACTTCATGGTTAAAAAGTTGGTCTGTGTGATGTCGCCATAAATGACATAACCGTTTTGCGGAATGTCCACAGCGGGTTTGTCCAGACGGATGTCGGTGACAATATCATTTTCCACGACGACTTCCACCTTGGTGCCGCTTGCGCCAAGTGATTGTTTGCCCCAAGCGGGCGTATAAATGGTGGTGCCGCCCAAAACATTGTATTTATTCACATGTTGCGCATATTCTTTGGTACCGTCTGGCGCAGTGATTTCAATATAGTGACTGAAATGTTCCAGCAGAACATTGCCTGCAACGTCCAGACCGATGGAAGCAAACTCTGCGTCAATGGGTGGTGTGGAGATGGTTTCACCGTCCACAGCATTATATCCGATATTGCTGCCTTTTCCACTGCCTTTGGAATCAAAAAAATCGGAGTTGATAGCAGCAACTGCGCCATAGGAATCCGCCATTTGCGGAACATTTTGCAGCGTGCCGGCACCGGATTTGGGATATATCATAGACAAGCTAAGGTTTGGGTTAGTTAAATCTGCTTGCACAATATGTACATTCTGCCAGCCATCCGTGGTCATGCGTTTGAGTTCGATTAATTCCACGCCGGAGGTAACTGTTTGGCGCGTTTCTGTCTGGCTGATAAGCTGGGCGGCGCCGACAGGAAGGGTGAACAGAACAAGTAACATACAAATAGAAAGTAACAGGGAAAATTTTTTCATAAGGGAACTCCTTTCGTAAAATACCAATATAGCTGAAGCATAAGTCCCGAGTCTCCTATGCTTAGACGTATCTAAAACGGATTTTGTTCAGGTTTTACATAAATCAACGTGAATTGGTAAATATATACCTATTGAAACCGTTTAGCAACCTGCTTTTTTGTGATACATAATGCAGCAGGTAATCACTTTCTATTGTACAATATTTTGTAGAAGATTGTCAATAGAATCAGGAGAGACTTTTGGAAAAAACGGAGCGGAGGAGAACGATTTTTTATGCTAATCAGTTTTGTGCGAACGATTATTTTATATTTACTGGTCATTGCTGCTATGCGGATTATGGGCAAACGGCAGATTGGACAATTGCAGCCGTCGGAATTTGTGATTGCTATGATGTTGGCGGAACTTGCGACAATTCCTATGCAGGACGTTAATATTCCACTTATTTATGGCATTTTGCCGATTATGACGTTGATTTCTATTGAAATTCTTATATCAGTTGTTGTGTTAAAAAGCGCCAAAGCACGCCGTTTGTTTGAAGGAAAAGCGTGCATTTTAGTACGGGACGGATTGTTTGACATTGAAGCACTGCGGAAATTGCGCTATAATATTGACGATGTGATGGAGGAATTGCGCACAAACGGATATATGGATATTCGCGAAGTGGCATATGTGATTTTGGAGACTAGCGGCACGGTGAGCATCATCCCCAAAAGTTCTCAGCGTCCACCAACGGCAGAAGAATTGGGGGTTAAGACAGAAAAAAGTTGTTTGCCACAAATGGTTATCAAGGACCGGCATCTGTATAAGGAAGGAATGGAGAAACTCCAGATGGGCAAAGAAGAATTGTTGCAATTACTGCACAAACATCAGATACAAAATATAGAGGATGTGTTTTTTGCCACGCTAGACGGAAACAAAAAATTCTATTATCAACTCTATCGCGGGCAAAGGAAGGAAGAATAACAAATGAAACGGACTTGGATTGCAGTACTTTTTCTTGCCATTGTATTAGGTGCAGGAATCGGATGGTGTGGATTTATCGGTAAAACTGTGGAACAATTGCGCGTGCAGGTTCAGCAAACGTTGCAAGACATGGACAGTGCGCCGGAACAAGCAGGGGAGAGCTTGGAGAAAATCAGTGAGGCATGGGATGAGGCGGAACAGAAACTGGACTATATTGTGATGCATGACCATATTGACGAGGCCAAAATGGCACTGACAAAATGCCGACAATATTATGCACAGCAGGAGTATCAAATGGCACAGACAGAACTATATTTGTTTTCCGGCATTTTAGAGGAAATGGCTGAGAAAGAACAGCCTACCATAGAAAATATTTTTTAACACTTGCAAAATGGAGAAATTTATGGTAAAATAGGGAATATCTTTAGAAATTTATGAATATTTTTAAAAAGCTGTGAAGAGGAAGAGTAGGGTGTCAGGTCAGCCGGAAAGAGAGAGGAAATAATCTGCTGGAAGTTTCCTTGCGGTCTGCGATAATCGCGAAGTTCACCTCGGAGCTCCAATACTGAACGGGTAGAAAACCTCAGTAGGTTGCGGCGTAGGCGGGCGTTATCCGCGGGAAAGTGTCCATGCGAAGCGCATGGGAATTTGGGTGGTACCACGGATTGTGTGAATGTTGCACATTCGTCCCTTGTATTGGGGGCGAATGTGTTTTTTTATGCGGAAAGGTGTGAATCATGATGAAAGACATGCTGGAAAAAATCGGAAAAAGGGCGCAGGAGGAAATTGCGGCGTTGGTGAATAGCAGCGGTGACCTCAAGGCGGAATTTGAACAGGTGCGCGTCAAATATCTCGGAAAAAAAGGAGAACTCACTGGCGTATTGCGTCAAATGGGAAAACTGTCTCCGGAGGAACGACCGGTGATTGGTGAGCTTGCTAATGAGGTGCGCGCGGACATTGAGAAAAAATTGGCGGATGCAAAAGCGAAAATTGAAGATTTAAAATTGCAGCAGCAACTTAAAAATGAGGTGTTGGACGTAACCATGCCGGGTAAAGATTTTTCTGCCGGCAGTCTGCATCCGCTTACGCAGGTGCTGAATGAAATTAAAGATATTTTCATTGGACTGGGTTTTGAGGTGGCGGCAGGTCCGGATGTGGAGCTGGACTACTATAATTTTGAAGCGCTCAATATCCCCAAAGACCATCCGGCGCGCGATACGCAGGATACATTTTATGTGTCGGACAATGTGGTGCTGCGTACGCAGACCTCACCGGTACAAATCCGTGTGATGGAACAGAAAAAGCCGCCTATTCGCATTATCGCGCCGGGACGCGTATACCGCAGCGATGCGGTGGACGCAACACATTCGCCAGTATTCCATCAGATTGAAGGACTGGTTGTGGACCGCGGTGTTACCATGGCGGACTTAAAAGGGACGCTGGAAATGTTGGCAAAACAATTATATGGAGAAGATGCACGTATTCGGTTCCGGCCGCATCATTTCCCATTTACGGAACCTTCGGCAGAAGTAGACGTAAGTTGCTTTGCTTGCGGCGGCAAAGGGTGTCGTTTGTGTAAAGGGGAAGGCTGGATTGAAATTTTGGGTGCAGGCATGGTGCATCCGCAAGTGCTGCGCAATTGCAATATTGACCCGGAAGAATACAGTGGATTTGCATTTGGAATGGGTTTGGAACGTATCGTGATGCGGCGTTTTGATATTCAGGATATCCGCATGTTCTTTGAAAATGATATGCGTTTCCTGAAACAGTTCTAATAAAAAATAAGCGGCGGCAGGACTTGTACTGCACGGAATAAAACAGGTCAGAAAGGTTGAGGTGGTAAATATGAAATTACCCTGGAGTTGGATTGGGGAATTTGTTGATATAGCAGATGTGACGCCGGAGGAATATGC
>CATIYX010000135.1 GCA_949739095.1 uncultured Clostridia bacterium
GCGCATGGGATTGCGTTTATATGCCATGGCGGAGGAACCAATCTGGTTCTTTTCAAACGGTTCTTCAATTTCTTTCAAATGTTGCAACAAACGAATGTCATTGCTGAATTTATACGCGCTCTGTGCAATGGAACTGAGCACATTCAACACCAGTGTATCCACTTTTCTCGAATAGGTCTGTCCCGAAACAGGATAAACGCCGGAAAAGCCCATTTTTTCTGCAATTTTCTGGTCTAATTGTTTCACTTTGTTCATATCGCCGTCAAACAGTTCCACAAAACTTGCCTGTGTTCCCGTTGTCCCTTTGGAACCCAGCAACCGCATTGCACTAAGTCGGAAATCCAGTTCCTCTACATCCATCAGCAAATCCTGGATCCAAAGTGTTGCACGTTTGCCCACTGTAGTAAGCTGCGCCGGCTGAAAATGCGTGAAGCCCAACGTCGGCTGGTCCTTATATTTCAACGCAAACTTGGACAACTTCGCAATTACTGCCACCAGTTTTTTGCGCACCAAACGGAGCGCTTCCGTCATGACAATCAAATCGGTGTTGTCTCCCACATAGCAGCTTGTCGCGCCCAGATGAATGATTCCCTTTGCTTTGGGACACTGCGTTCCATAGGCATAGACATGCGCCATCACGTCGTGGCGCACCTCTTTTTCCCGCTGCTGTGCAACCTCATAGTTGATGTTGTCCTGCGCGGCTTTCAGTTCTGCAATTTGCTCGTCAGTAATGTCTAAGCCCAGTTCCTGTTCCGATTCTGCCAATGCTATCCACAATTTCCGCCATGTTTTGAATTTTTTGTCCGGCGAAAACAGATATTGCATTTCTTTGCTGGCATAGCGTGCATTAAACGGACTTTCATACGTATCATGATTCATCTTTTGTACCATCCCTTCTCTATTCCAAAGTGCTCTAACTTCATTTCAATCATAGAAGCCATATGTTCATACATAAACTTAATTATAGTATAGATTTCCGTCGAAATCAAGACAAAAACGGAAAATTTGATTGCTTTTTTCCTGTCGTTGGTATATAATTTCAATAAGAATGATGAAGTGAAGGGCGTGGTGACATGGCGAAGGTTACAGTTGTCGGCAGCATTAACATGGATACGGTTTTGACCTGCGACCGTTTTCCAACAACGCAAGCAAGCAGTTATGCCAGCAATATTTCCTATGTTCCGGGCGGCAAAGGCGCAAATCAGGCGGTTGCTCTGTCGCGGCTGGGTTCAGAAGTCACGTTAATCGGCTGCATTGGCGCGGACGAAAACGGACGGGGTGCGCTGGACAATTTGCAGAAAAACGGCGTGAACACCGCCGGCGTCAGCCCCCTCTCCGCTCCCACCGGAACAACGTTTATTCATGTTGTGGAAGGACGCAACGCCATCACCAAAGCGGAAGGCGCAAACGCCGCCTTTTCCTGTGCGCACATTGATGAACATATTGATTTGCTGCTTGCGGCGGATTTTGTCCTCATGCAGTTCAGCATTCCGCCGGAGGTCATTGAACATACCGCGGCGCTTTGCAAACAACACCACAAAACGCTTATCGTCAACCCCGCGCCATGCAAAAAAGTATCTGCTGCCGTGCTTGATGCGGCGATCTATCTCACGCCGAACCAGCACGAGTTTCGCTCTGTGACAGACATAGAGGATGCTTATGACGCTGTCGCTACATATCCGAATAAGCTGATTATCACGCTCGGCAAACGCGGCGTTTTGTTTCATGACGGCAACAGCCCTATCCTGCTGCCCCCCTTTGAATACGGTGCGCGCGTAGACGCGACAGGCGCGGGCGATTGCTTTAACGGCGCCCTGTGCCATTTTTTGTCACAGGGCATGACCTTGCAGCAGTCCATTAAACTTGCCAACACCTGCGCCGGTATCTCCGTGACGCACTGCGGCGCACAGACCGGTATGCCCTACGCCGAACAACTGAAATCGTTGATTGGGCAAGGATAAAATATTGTTAGACAGCTAAAAAGGCGAACCTTCGCGGTTCGCCTTTTTCTTATGATTTAAATATAAAAAATCAATCATTCCTTTGGCTTACTCCGCCACATCCAATCCCACCAGATAGTCTACCGATACGCCATAAAATGCGGCAATCATTTTTAATGTTTTTACCATTGGCAGAATTTCGCCTAATTCATATTTCCGATATGTTCGTTCATGGATACCTATCTCCGCAGCAACTTCTCGTTGCAAAAAATTAGACTTTTCCCGTAATAGATGTATTCTTTGTGCAAATGTAGCACTTTTTCTAATATTTACTTTTCTTTTATCTGAAATCCCAATAAGATAACTAATAGATGTGCTATAATATAAAGCAAATTCTATCAGTTTTTCCAATGGTGGTATTGCCTGTCCATATTCATATTTTTGATATGTTCGATATTGTACACCAACAATCTCTCCAGCTTGCGATTGAGATATGTTAGCGGCTTCGCGTAATATTTTTAAGCGTTCCGCAGTAACTATCATAAATAGTCAGCACCTTTCATCGGTATTTAATTTATCAATTCATCTACAGAAATTTGAAAAAACTGTGCAATCTCTATCAATCGTTCAAGTTTTGGTACCTTTTCACCAGCTTCATAGTAAGATACCATTCGCCCAGATATTCCGATTTCATTACCTAGTGCTCGCGCAGATAAATTTTGAGCTTCTCTCATTTTTCTTAAATTTACTGAAAAACTATTCTGTGTTTTTCTCGCAATACAACACCCTCTATCTAATTCTGTTCCAAGTAAATAACTGATAGAAACACCATATAATTTTGATAAACATATCAGCATATCCATACTGGGATTTGAGCGTTTTGATTCATAATTTTTGTAAGTATCCGTTTTGATGCTAAGTTGCTCAGCCACATCTTTTTGTTTCAAACCCATTTCTTCCCTTAGTTTTTTCATTTGTTTTGAAAGAAATTCCATCTTTTTACCTCTTTTCTGTTAAAAAAGTCTTGACAGGGTATAATATGTGTGATATAGTATAGGTGTTAAATAGTTCATAATTCCCTTACACGCATTAAACCCACAAAATGAGAGCAGGTAAACAGAGCAAAACAGATATAAAAGAGTGCCTGTTCGTGTTTGTGTGTTTTATAAATTTTCAAAACAGTAATACCTATTCTGGGCAAAATACATATTATGAAAACCTTCTCTGGCAGGAGATAGATTTTCGAGGTGTGTGAATGGGCTTAAAGAAAACGTCTTAAAAAATTACCTCGGGAAACACCTTTTGAAGATTACACGTCCTTTTTCACAAAGGTACTTGTCCCAAAAGACAAATTTCGGCTCGGTTGTGCTACGCACCCAATTATGATACAAATGGAGTTTGTTTTGTGTCCTGCGTGGTATCTGCGTTTTGAATAAATCCCTATTGACGTAGGGATTTCCTGTCATGGGCGGACTGGCAAAACGCCGCCCGACAGGACTTTTCCAAACGGACATAGTAGTCCACTTTTTATTGTACTAAAATTTTGCCAAAAAAGCAAGATTTTTCGGGGATATGTAAATTTTTTGCCGCTGCCCCCCCTCAAATATGGGGAGGACAAGCCAATGAAACATTCCGATAACCA
>CATIYX010000136.1 GCA_949739095.1 uncultured Clostridia bacterium
TGTGAACAAAGGGTTTGTGACTGATATTGATTTTTCCGGCGGTACCATGATGCGGATTGATATGGAAAATCCGTATGAGGAATCAGCACTTTCCTCTGCAATTGAACAGACAATCGGTGAAAAACCGTATAGTATCCAGAAGGTTGGAGACGCAAACGAAGTTATCGTGAAAATGAAATCTCTGGATACTGCTGCACGTGACGAAGTGTTTCAGAAAATCAAAACAGATTTTAATCTGACAAGCGACCAGCCGATGGAAAGCAACAACATCAGCGCGGCGATTAGTAGTGAGATTTTATCCAGTGCAATTATGGCGGTTGTCGTTGCATGTATTCTCATGCTGATTTATATTACCATCCGCTTTGAATTCACGTCCGGTGTGGCGGCGGTTATTGCATTGATTCATGACACACTGTTGATGATTTCATTTTATGCAATTTTCCGTGTACCGGTCAATGCTTCGTTTATCGCAGCGATTTTGACCATCATAGGGTATTCTATCAATGCAACAATTGTTATTTTTGACCGTGTGCGTGAAAATAGAAAATATCTGAAAAAAGAAGGATTTTCTGAAGTCTGCGAAAAGAGTATTTTCCAGTCATTGCGTCGGTCTGTTAACTCTTCCGGTACAACGTTTGTAACGTTAGTAGTTCTGTATGTGCTGGGTTCGGAATCGATTCGCGGATTTGCACTGCCGTTGATGGTTGGTGTTATCGTGGGAACCTATTCTTCCATCTTTATCGCTGCACCAACATGGAACATGTTGCGCGGCAATAAAGGCGGCACAAAGAAAAAAGCAGCTTAAAAGGCTGATATTATGTAAAACAGAAAGGACGCGCGGCGATGAAAAAAGTCTTGAAAATTTTTGAGAAATATCAGGTTTGCGTCGGGTTAATTTTAGTATTGATTTTTGTAGCGGTGGGTGTGATTCCATTTGCAACAAAACGCTTGTTTGGCATTCAGATTACGCCATTTCTGGTGCTATTACCAATTTTGTTGGGAATTGGATATGCAATTATAGTGTCCTATGAGCAGCCGAACATGACAGAGAAAAAGAAGTTTGTTTTTAACTTGATCAAAGCAATCTCTTTTGTTGTCATATACGCATTAACCATTGCACTGATTATATACGCATTTATTTAAGTAAAGAACATAAAATGTTTGTCTTTACTTAATAGAGATAGGCATGAACGGAAATAGTTCATGCCTATTTTTCAATTTCTGCCATGAGAAAATGCATATGAAACGATGCTCTGACAAAAAAAGAAAACTATGAAAAGAGATGGAAACGATATGAAATATAACGAAGAAACAGTGGACAGCAGAGTGATTTATGACGGACGTATCATCCATGTGAAGGAGGATACCGTTCGACTGTGCAACGGTAATCTGGCAAAACGAGAGTTGGTGGAGCATCCGGGGGGCGTAGGGATTGTTGCCTATACGGAAGAAGGAAACATCATTTTTGTGCGTCAGTTCCGCAAACCTTATGATGAAGAGATATTGGAAATTCCGGCAGGGAAATTGGAACGCGGCGAGAATCATAGTGTATGCGGACGGCGGGAGCTGGAAGAAGAAACAGGATACAGGGCACAGAGGTTTGAATATTTGGGAGGATTCTATCCAACGCCGGGATACTGTGACGAAATCATTCATATCTATTATGCGGACGGTTTGACGCTGGGGGAAACGCATCCCGACCCGGATGAATTTGTGGATGTGCTGACGTTTTCGCCCGAGAAGGTGGAGCAAATGATTGGGGGCGGAGAAATTAAGGATATGAAAACAATTGTGGGATATTTTTTGTCAAAAGCAAAACGGCAGCAAAGCTAAACCAAAACTAGGTATGAAATAAGAAAAAGACAAAAACAACTGATTTTAGAGGCGTGGGCACTTGAGACTGAACATTGATTCTTGTGGAAAGAATAAAAGAAAGCGAATTTTGGATTTCGGAAGAGAAAACGGACAGAGAGTAGCATAATACTTTAGGAACAGAAAAGTTAAATTCTATGTGATATATGGTATTTATCTTTTTTATCATCAGAGGGAGGAGGAAAACCAATGAACGTATTGCTGGTTGCCATGGCGGCGAAATACGTACATAAAAGTTTGGCCGTGCGAAGTATTCGCGCCTATCTGCAAGCAGAAGGATTTGCGGCAGAGGTGTTGGAGTTTACGACTGCGCAGGAAACCATGCGAATTGCGGCGGAAGTTGTCCGCAAAAAAGCAGATGTCATTGGGTTTTCTTGTTATATCTGGAATGCGGAAAAAATATTGGCTCTGGCAGAGGTTGTGAAAAAAGCGGCGCCGCAAACAATGATTGTTTTGGGCGGACCGGAGGTAGCATATACACCGGAGGAAACCTTGGTGCGCTGTCCATTTGCGGATGCAGTAATGTGTGGGGAAAGTGAAGAAATCTATGCTGCATTGCTACGTGGGGAGACAGAAATTCCGGGACTTGTCCGCCGCGGCGGCGCCACTAGTAAAGCGGTGCCAATGGATTTGGCACAGTTGCCGTTCCCATATACAGCGGAAGAATTAGCAGAGAAAGAAGCCATTTTTTATTATGAAAGTTCACGCGGCTGCCCATACCGATGTGCCTATTGTTTGTCCGCAGCGGAAACTGGTGTGCGCTATAAGCCGTTGGAGATGGTAGAGCAGGATTTTAAAACGTTTGTGAACTATGATGTGCGGCTGGTGAAATTGGTGGACCGTACCTTTAATAGCGATGATGTGCGGGCACAAAAAATTCTGGACATCATTGCGCGACTAGGCGGACGGACTGAATTTCATTTTGAAGTGTCGGCAGATATTTTGTCCCGTACATTTATGGATAAATTGGCAAGGTTGCCAGTTGGAAAAGTGAGGCTGGAAGTGGGACTGCAAAGCGTGCATGAGAAAACACTCCGTGCTGTGGACCGTTCCTATAAGGTGGAGCAAATTGCGCAGAATTTGGCATATATTAAGCGCAGCGGAAATATAGAAGTGCATTTAGACCTCATTGCGGGATTGCCCTATGAAACCTTTGTAGATTTTCGCAGCTCTTTTGACAGGGCGATGGCAATGCAGGCAGACGAACTGCAACTGGGATTTCTGAAGATTTTGCCGGGGACACCGCTGGCACAGCGGGCAGCACAATATGGCTATGCGTGGAGTGAAACCCCACCTTATGAATTGGTGAAAAGCAACGATATTTCTTTTGAAGAGCTGGCAAGGCTCAAGGAAATAGAAGAAGTAGTAGACGTTTTTTGGAACCATGGCGCATTTGTACGAGTGCGGCAGTTGCTGGAAAAAGAAACGGGCAGTGTGTTTGATTTGTGCCAAAAAATGGCGGAATATATGGCGCAGCGTGGCTGGCTTAGTGCGCCGCATCGTAGGGCACAGCGATTCAGGCAGCTTGTCTGTTTTTTGAAGGATACAGAGATTTGGACAGAAGGAATACGCCATGCGGTAATGCAGGATTTTTTGGTGGATTGCCCTGATGTACAGTTGCCGGCGTGGGCAGAGGATTTACAAAAGGCACAGCTGCGGCTGACGGATGTGTTACAAATGCCTAACATTTCGGCGTTCGTAAAGCCGAATGGAGAGAAAAAAATGTGGCATCGCCGCTATAGTCTGTGGAAAAATCAAGATGAGATTTGGTTGGTTGACAAAACTGCAAAAGAAGTATGGGATATTACGGCGCATTTTTAGGTAGATTTTTCTCTTATTTTGTGGTATGATAATACAATAAGAAAGTTTATGTGGAACAAAAGAGAAAGGCGGGAGCGGTGAATGAAACATCAATTGGTGATCGTACTGGATTTTGGCGGACAGTATAATCTGTTGATTGCGCGGCGTGTCAGAGAGCAAGGTGTTTATGCGGAGGTATTACCGTATACAACAGATTTGGAGACCATTCGGGCAAAACAGCCCAGCGGAATTATTTTTACAGGAGGACCGAATAGCGTCTATGCGGCGGATTCACCACTTTGCAGCAGAGAATTGCTGGAAATGGAGATACCAATTTTGGGGATTTGCTACGGAAGCCAATTGATTGCGCATATCATGGGTGGTAAAGTTTCTGCAGCGCCGCAGCGTGAATATGGAAAAACACAGGTAAAGCTGGGAGACAGCCCGCTGTTTAAAGCTATTGAAACGGACACCACATGTTGGATGAGTCATACGGACTATGTGCAGCAGATACCGGAGGGATTTGAGATTACGGCAACCACCGATAACTGCCCTGCCGCGGCGTTTGAAAATCGGGACAAAAAGCTATATGCAGTGCAGTTTCATCCGGAAGTGGATCACACACCGCGTGGTAAGGATGTGCTGCATAACTTTTTATTTGATGTGTGCGGTTGCACCGGCGACTGGCAAATGTCATCTTTCACACAGGATACCATTGCCGCTCTGCGGGAAAAAATTGGTGATAAGAAAGCATTGTGTGCATTGTCGGGCGGCGTGGATTCCTCTGTTGCAGCATTATTGGTGCATAAAGCGATTGGCAAAAATCTAACCTGTATTTTTGTAGACCATGGTCTGTTACGCAAGGACGAAGGCGACACAGTAGAGCGCGTCTTTAAAGATACATTTGATTTAAATCTTATTCGTGTGAATGCAAAAGACCGTTTTTTGAAAAAACTTAGCGGCGTTAGTGACCCTGAAACGAAACGGAAAATCATTGGCGAGGAATTTATCCGCGTATTTGAAGAAGAAGCGAAGAAAATTGGAACAGTAGATTTTTTGGTGCAGGGAACGATATATCCTGATGTAGTAGAAAGCGGTGTTGGTGAATCTGCTGTGATTAAAAGTCACCATAATGTCGGCGGTCTGCCTGATTATGTGGATTTTAAAGAAATTGTGGAACCGCTGCGTAGTCTTTTTAAAGATGAAGTGCGGAAAGTTGGACTGGAACTGGGTATTCCAGATGAGTTGGTATACCGGCAGCCGTTCCCGGGACCGGGACTTGCTATCCGCATTATTGGCGATATCACAGAAGAAAAGTTGCAAATTTTGCAGGATGCAGATGCTATTTTCCGCGAGGAAATAGCAAACGCGGGACTGGATAGAGATATCCACCAGTATTTTGCTGTGCTGACCAGTATGCGTAGTGTTGGTGTAATGGGAGATGAGCGGACATATGATTACACTTTGGCGTTGCGCGGCGTGCAGACAGGTGATTTCATGACTGCAGATTGGGCGAGAATCCCATATGATGTTCTGGAAAAAGCCTCCAGTCGTATCGTCAATGAAGTGGGACATATCAACCGCATTGTCTATGACATCACCTCCAAGCCCCCGGCGACGATTGAGTGGGAGTAAAAAATAAAATCCCCGAAAGCCTTGAAAATACAGGGTTTTCGGGGTTTATTTTTGCTTTTTGAGTACATTTTGAGTACAAAACGCAATTATTTTGATTTTGTTGTTTTTGTTTCAACAACAGTTCCATTCGGGTATCTTGTTGCACTATATTTTATTTTTCCTTTATCTTTACTCGCTTTTAATACTTGTCTGTTTGTTTTTGTAACACGAGCTGATAATTCATCACCTGGATTTTGTAAAAATGTATTTGATATTTTTGACAAAGCATTTTTTAACATAATATCCCTCCTTCGTACTTTAGTTAAAATAATCATGGGGAATTTTAACGCTGATTCCGCCTTTTGTATCAAGTAAAATGCTTGAGCGTTGCAGTTCCATTTCGATTGCCTCTTTATCATTCTTTAATTGTTCTAAAGCAGTTTGAGTGCTTTTATCCGGTGTGTCGCTATATTTAGCGGCACATTTTTCATATCCGTAATTTATCTTTTCCCAATTCAATATATCATCAAGAATGTTGTTTCTTTTTAAGTAATACATAATATCATTTGCATTAAATTCTTTTTCAGAAGTATTTGCATTAAAGAATTGAGAAATAAGCGGATTGACTTTGAAAGAAACCGTATCAGCCTTATAAATATTATCTCTATCTCTTTCGCCCTCGACAACAACGATTTTGGTTTTAATAAGCATAATGAGCAGCCCCATAAAATCGCCTATTGTTTCAAGTCTTATATTGTTTTCAAAACCTGTTATTGCAAAAGAGCTAACGCCGAGTGCTTCAGCAATTCGGTCTATCTGTTGTGCTTGCGGTATCATTTTATTTGTTTCGTATTTTCGTATTGATACAGGATGTATGCCTGAAAGCTCTGCAAGTTTAGATTGAGTTATACCTATACGAGTTCGGAAATACTTTATTTTTTCACCAATAGTCATATAAACATTCCTTTTTATAGTTTAATCGCTACAATTATATCATAAATATAATTAAAAGTCCATACCTTTTAGAAAAATTAAAAAATATGAATAAATTATGAAGATTAAAATTACCTCTTGACAAAATGTAGCGAACGCGCTATAATATTAAATGTAGCGATGTCGCAACAAATAAATTACAAGGATGTGATTCTATGACTAATGAAAATAAAATGTTCATTACCGCAACAGAAATGGCGGAAATGCTCGGTATATCCAAAGGTTACGCTTACAAGCTCATCAGAGAGTTGAACAGCGAATTGAAGAAAGAGGGGTATATCGTGATTTCGGGCAAGATACCGAAAGATTATTTTAAGAAGCGTTGGTTTGGTTACAGCGCATAAGGGGGTGATTATTTGAAAGCAGAAAGGGATGCTAAAACAGGAAAATGGCTCATTCAGTACAGATACACCGATTGGCAGGGAAATCGTAAGAAATCGACCAAAAGGGGATTTAATACGAAGCGAGAAGCCGAAGAATGGGTAAGAAACTTTTTGATGTCGCAACAAGCCGATTTTAATATGTATTTTGAGGATTTCTTAAAACTCTATTATGAGGATATGGCAGCTCGTATCAGAGAAAATACTATGAATACCAAGAAATACATAATCGACTTAAAAATTCTCCCGTACTTTGGCAAAAAGAGTATAAATTCCATAACTCCTGCCGATATACGAAAATGGCAGAATGAACTTATGTCACAGGGATATTCTCAAACATATTTGAGAACGATTAACAATCAGCTTACCGCAATTTTCAATTATGCAGTTAAGTATTATGACTTAAAAAGCAATCCTTGCCGAAAAGCAGGCAGTATGGGTAAAAACCAAGCAGACGAAATGAACTTTTGGACAAAAGAGGAATTTTCGGATTTTGCAGATTCCATTATGGATAAGCAAGATTCATATACGGCTTTTACCACTCTGTTCTGGACAGGCATGAGAATTGGAGAACTTCTTGCTCTAACTCCGGCTGATATAAATTTTGAAGAAAAGACAATATCAATTTCAAAATCGTATCAGCGTATTAAGCGGAAAGATGTTATTACTCCGCCAAAGACACCCAAAAGTAACAGAATTATAACTGTTCCCGATTTTCTTCTTGCGGATATAAAGGATTATATGAATAGCATATATGGTCTTAAAGATACGGACAGGCTGTTCCCATTAACAAAATCCTTTATAGAACACGAAATGCAAAGAGGAATAAAAAGCAGCGGTGTGAAGCGTATTCGTGTTCACGATATAAGACATTCGCATTGTGCGTTGCTTTTTGAAATGGGAATTGCACCTTTAGAGGTTGCAGACCGATTAGGTCACGAGCGTGTGGAAACAACCTTAAATATATACGCTCACATCTATCCCAATAAGCAAAAACATTTATCGGATAAATTAGAACAGGTTTACAGAGAGGGGTTATAATATGGCAAGAAAAAATGAAAACAGGGTAAGAAGTAAAACGGTCAGCTTTTATGTTACACCATTAGAGCATACCGAAATACAAGCAAGAATTAAAATTTCGGGAATGCCCAAAGGAGAATATTTTATACAATCTCTTTTACATCAAAGTATTGAAATATCCGTTGGAAAATATCAAAGTGACAGATTGAGTTTAGAACTCAAAAAACTGCGTGAAGCACTTGAAAAGGTGTCGGACAATGAAGAAATTGCCGATATTATTATAGAGTGTCAAGCACTGTTAAAGCAATTCTATTTAGTAACGGCTGATAATACGAATTTATCAGCGGAAGATTTTAAGACAAAGAAAAAGTCCTAAAGTATCGGCAAATACATTAGGACAGGGAATGTGGTAAAAAAACCACACTCAACACGAGTTACATTTTACCATATTCCTGTTGATTTTTCAATATGAGGTGACGAAAAATGTCAGAATTAAAACTGATAAATATGCAGGATATTGAGGTCGAAGAAGTAAAATGGCTTATTTACCCCTTTATCCCGTATGGAAAAATAACAATAATACAGGGTGATCCGGGCGAAGGCAAAACAACACTTGTACTTCAAATTATTGCAAGGCTCACCAAAGGCGAAAGTATCGTAAATGAAGATGCAAAACCACCGATAAATGTTATCTACCAAACTGCCGAAGATGGATTGGCAGATACAATAAAACCTCGTTTGTTATCGGCTGATGCAGATTGCTCAAAGGTGCTTGTAATTGATGATAAAGATACACCGCTTACAATGCGTGATGTACGGCTCGAACAAGCCATCATTGAAACAAATGCAAAGCTCGTAGTTTTAGACCCGATACAAGGCTTCTTGGGTGCTGATGTTGATATGCACAGGGCAAACGAAATCAGACCTGTTATGAAACATATATCCGAGCTTGCGGAAAAGTACAAGTGTGCAATTATCCTCATAGGGCATATGAATAAATGCAGTATGGGAAAATCTGCATACAGAGGTTTAGGCTCTATTGATTTTCAGGCGGCAGCAAGAAGCGTTTTAATTGTTGGAAGAATTAAAGATGAACCCGAAATCAGAGTTGTATGTCAGACTAAAAGCTCACTTGCTCCCGAAGCAAAATCTATTGCTTTTAGATTAAGCGAAGAAAACGGCTTTGAGTGGATAGGTGAATACGATGTTACGGCTGATGATTTGCTATCCGGCGCAGCAAAGGGTACAAAGAAACAAACGGCGATTGATTTTCTTGAAAGTACACTTGCAGACGGGCAGATGGCACAGACAGAACTAATGGAGTTTGCAAAGCAAAAGGGCATATCTGAAAAGACCTTGCGAAACGCAAAGGACACTTTGCAGATTAAGTCAAAACGGGCAAATAATCAATGGTATTGGAGCCTTGACTAAAAGTAAGATGGTAAGATGCCCTATTATATAGAAAGGGGCATCTTGCCACCTTGAAAGGATAGGGTGAGATAGGATATGAAAAATATACAAATAAAGCAAGAGCTTTTTATAAAGCTGATACAGTATTTTTACAGCGAAGAAATCGGATATGACAATGAGGAATTATTTGATTTGGAGCGTGAAATAAAATCCGAGCTTCAGAAGAAGCTGGATAAGGTTTCAATGCGGAGTTACTACACCGCATATAAAACTGCTCCCACAGAGCAGGAGCGTGAGGAAGCACGCAAAAAATATCTCGATGAAAGAGGTGTGCCTGAGAGTTTTCGATGGTAATTCTCTTTAAGAGATATTTACGGGAATGTGTCACATTCCCGTGTAGGCAATTAAGGAACAAGGTGACGGATTGCCGATAGGTGAGAACGAGAAGTTTTTGAGCGTTCTCCACCATTGCAGACGGCGGATTTTTGAATGAAAAACATCTGCCGTTTGCAGTGTGTGTAGCCACAAGCAGCACACACTTCGGCGGTAGCCGAACAAGCCCTCTGCAAGAGCGCAAACTACCGTAGGTAGCCGCATTTTTGTTGGCTCGCTGACAAAAGTGCATTTGAGTTACTTTTGACAAAAGTAACAAAACCCAAGTTCGCTATCGCTCCCTTGAAAATACAATAAGCGAGGTGAAAACAGATGATTAAAAGAACAATATCCTTTATGCAAGGTGAAGGCTCGACAACTCATAATGACAGAGCGTTTCTAACCGAAAATGTTGACAAGGAAAGAGTGCAATATAACATTACTTACTGCAACGAAAAAATAGAAGATGCCTACCATAAGTTGTTTGATGAAGCATTGGAAAAATTCAATGCAAAACAAAAAAGAGCAGACAGACGGATAGAAAATTATTATGAAAAAATCCGTACCGGCAAACAGGAAAATACCTTTGAAGAAGTTATCGTGCAGATAGGTGATAAGGACAATATGGGAGCAACAACAAAAAACGGACAGCTTGCAGGAAAAATTCTTGACGAGTATATGAAAAGTTTTGCAGAAAGAAATCCATATCTGTATGTATATTCTGCTCACTTACATATGGACGAAGCAACTCCGCACCTACACATTGATTTTATACCATTTACAACAGGCAGCACACGAGGTCTTGAAACAAGGGTGTCATTAAAAGCAGCACTACAAAATCAAGGTTTCAAAGGCGGAACAAGAAGCTGTACCGAGCGTAACGAATGGTACGAATCCGAAAAGGTGGCATTGTCGAAAATAATGCTTGAACACGGAATAGTGTGGGAGCAGAAAGGAACACACGAAAGGCATAAATCCGTAAGCGAATTTAAGAAGCAGAAACTTATAGAAGAAGTAGAAGCTCTTGAAGAAAAGAAAGCTGATATTGAACATAAAATGTCAACCTATAAAAATGCGGAAGAATACGCAATGCTTACAGCAACAAAGCTGAAAGATAATGCAGACCTCCAAATAACGGAGCCTCCGCCGCTTATGTCGGCAAAGACTTATAAATCAAAAATTGTAGTCCCTTTTATTAAAAATCTGATAGGCATAATTCAAGACCTTGCCCGAAGGTGTTACCGAGCAGAAAAGACAGAACAAAAATCTGCCGAAAAAATATCAAAGCTCAATGAGGAAAAAGAACACTATAAAGACAGGGCGTGGCACTTGAATTTGGAAAACAGTCAACTAAAAGTACAGCTTCGGGATTATGATAAAATCAAAGAATATCTTGGTATAGATAAGGTCAAGGAACTACTTAAAACAATCAATGCTTCAAGACAGAAAAAGAAGCAAAAGAAACAGTCAGAACCGAAACGATAAAATATTTTCCCTTAATAACCTGTACGGGAATGTGACACATTCCCGTGTGGGTGGTTAGGGAGATAAAAATAATTTAACAGGAGGATTTTACAATGAAATCATTATTTGAACAAAACGGAGGAACTTACACAAAGGTCGGAGATTATTATGTCCCCAATATCGCAGCGCCCGACACAAGACAATACAATATCGGCAAATACGGAAGATTACACAAAAAATTTCTTAAAGAAAATTATCCGGCATACTACTCAACTTTGCTAATGTCAGGGAAACTGTTCGATTATCTTGAAAAAGTCGATTTAAGAGCTAAAAATGAGCTTGATAGGCTTATTCCCTTGCTTGCCGGACAACAAGGCGTTACAGAACAATTAAAGGCTGAAAATCAGCTTAAATGGGTAGGTTTGATGAACAATATCAAAGCACAAGCAGAAGAAATAATTTATGCTGAGATTGTGTATGAAAGGGAGGTTATATAATGGGATTTATTGAAGAATTATACTACGGGAATATTAATCCAAACGAAAAAGGTTTTAATCAAACTTCGCAATATGCAAAAGCGATAAGACTCTTTTGTAATAATGAACAAAAACTAATTGAAACTCTATCCGGCAAAGAATTAAAGTTATTCAATGACCTTATTAATGCAAGCGATGAAATCAGTGCTGCAAGTAGCGTGGAAAATTTCAAGATAGGCTTTAGACTAGGTGTTCAGATGATGTGTGATAGCTTAGTATTTGAAGATAATAAAATATTTAGAGATATTACAGAATAACAAAAATAAAACTTAAGAAAGAGGAATATTACTATGAAAAAAGATAATGTTTATAATACAACACTTCCAATTGGGAGATGGGGAAGACTTCATTTGGATTATATAAAAGAAAAATATCCTGATGTATTTATGAAATTAATTGAGTCAAATGATTATTGTGCGTATATAGAAAATATTAATATTCAAGCACAAATAAGATTTGAGGAAATTATTGAGTGTGTTGAAAAAATTGAAGGAAATTCTTTGAAGCTATTAGATGGAATTAATGTTATAGCAGAAGAAATAGTTTTGGAAGAGATTATATACAAGACTTTATAATAAATCAATAAAAAATGATCAATTATTTCAATGTGCTTGCAAAAGTGGAATTAATATGCTATAATAATGCTATAAATTTGCAAAGGGGTATCAAGATGAGTTTTGGAGAAGAAATCAAAAGAATTAGGTTAAAGACTCTTTTGAGCCAAGAAGATTTTGCTAAAGAATTAGGGGTATCGTATTCAACAGTAAACCGTTGGGAACGAGAACACACTAAACCTAATTATAATGCAATGAAGAAAATTAATGAGTATTGCAAGAATCATCATATTGGTTGCAAAATATCTGATAAAATCTTGGAGGAAAAAAATCTATGAGTTTTACACATATAGATTGTTTCAGTGGACCTGGAGGGATATGCACCGGGTTACGAGCAGTAGGATTTAATACTAAAGTTGCTATTGAATATATTAAGAGTTGTGTTGATACATATTCAGCAAATCATCCGGATGTTCATGTTATTCACTCTGATATTCGGGACGTTACGAAAGAGCAGATTCTACCATTTATTCCGGCAGAGGGAATAGATCTTGTAACTTCTGGAATGCCATGTGAGACATTTTCGACAGCCGGAAATACATCAAGGTCTTTTTATGATGAACGTCAATTCTTATTTCGTGAGGGAATTAGGATTGCTACAATAACAAAGGCGAAGTTAATATTGTTTGAAAATGTTCCAGCTATAACAACTAAAACTGTCGAAAAAAAATCTAAAGAATTAATTGTTGATGTATTGAAGAAAGAGTTGGTTGAGGCTGGATACTCAAATTATATTGAAGTTGTTTTAAGTGCTGCTCAATTTGGAGTGCCACAACGCAGAAAACGATACTTTATTTTGGCAAGCAGAGATCCAAATATTAAGCTTTCTGCTCCAACTCCTAACTGCGGAAAAGAGATAACTGTAGGTGAAGCTTTTGTGGGATTACCTAATGTGATACCTAATAGCGATAGGGCACAAACTAACTATACAGGCGAAGAATCAGAATATTCTCGTCTTTTGAAAGACAATCAATTTTGGAAAATAAATACCAACAATACAGAAACTCTCTCATACCAAATGCCTATGAAACACAGGCAGTGTACATTAGAAAGATTTGCACTTTTACATCCGGGTGAAAGTCTTAAGGATTTGTTTGACAGATATAATGGTGCAGAACGTGAAAAACTTCAGGAGACGAGGGTTTTGCCAAAAAAAATGTTCATTAAACGTAATTATCGTTTGGTAGAAAATGAACCGTCTCCCACAGTTACGAGTCATTGCCTTGATGAGTTTGTACATCCGATTTATAATAGAGCGCTTACAGTAAGGGAGTGCGCAAGGCTACAATCGTTTCCTGACTCGTATGATTTTTGTGGTGGTCCTTATATCGTACCTCATATTGACAGAACAGTACAGGATAAATATGAGCAAATTGGTGATGCTGTGCCGCCTTTACTTGCATATGCTTGGGGACTTGAAATATCAAAAATATTAGGAGGAAAAACAATGCCAAATGATAATGTTAATTATAAAGAATTCTGTCGTGAGTTATATTTGCGAACATATGAACTTCAATATGAGATTGAAATTCAAGATAGAACCACACAAGCCGCCGTTCAAGCAGCTCGCTTAACTGCACAACGAAAAGCGATTGATAAGGTTCTTGTTGAAGCTTTACTACGATATTCTCCTGAAATTTCCGAAAGTGATATTTGGGAGGAAATAGGAATAACACATAAATTGAATGTTGCACAACTCGGAGAATTTGATATTCCCGTGGAATCTCAGGAAGCAATTATCAAGCGTTGTTTATCAGCACATCAAAGTTGGATTAAGTCAAGCGGTCATTCTTTTGAAAGATATATTTCCAATACAAGTAATGCAGAATTGGAACGCAATGAGATTCGCTTTATTCTTCAGTCGGAACTGACAAAAATGATTAAAAATAATGAACTTGCAAATACTCGTGAAGATATTGAAGGTTTACAATCTTGGGGAAAAGATTTTGATTTATATGCGATACAAACAATTCATGATGAAACTCATGTATTTGGTTGTGTGCAGTCTAAAACGAGTATTCGAGATCGTGTTGGTCGTGATGTAAACTTTTCACATAATGCGATGGATGGATTATTTTGGTCAACTGCCATTACTTTAGATGGGGATTTCTTGAATATGCCCGAATTTATCCACATGGTAAATGGTGGAGGGTCTTACCGTACTAATGGTTGGCACGGCATGTATGCTATGTCAGGAATAGATGCTTCGAATGAGCGTATATATAAAGTTGATGATTCATTATCTCTTTTTATTACCCACGCAATTGCTGCAGCAAGACAATTTATTTCAGACAGAAGACAACTTAATCGAGAATGGAGACCAATGTAATTATAGTAATGCCACGGAGGTGATAAAGGCTAAGACAACCTGATTGTGAATGTTTCATGAGTACATTTTGAGTACAAAAATTTTTGGAAATCAAATCACGGCATAAAAAATCGTGAATTTTGAAAAATATAATCACGATAAAGCAAGGGAAAACACAATGATTAACTTCCCATAAGTCGAGTGGGAATGATGTCATAAAACCTTGAAAGTCGCATAAACACTGACTTTTTGAGGGTTGAAAACAGCTTGTGATACTATTTGTATTATGAGCCGATAATACTGACTATATAGAAATACCACTGAAAACGGTAAAGTTTTCAGTGGTATTTTTTCGTTTATTCGGATTGTTGCTTTTTTGCTTTGCGCAGCTTGTCAATGTCCTGTTTGAAACGCTCCGCTTCTACTTTAGGATAGTTATAACGCCAATAGTCGTATTCTTCCTTAGTGATTTCACCATTTTGGAATTTTTCATATTCCATCTGCCAAGAATTGAGCATTTCAAACATTGATAAATATGCGGAATTTCCGTAATTACTCGTACAGGAATGTGACACATTCCTGTGTGGGTAGTTAGGGAAATATATTTAATATTAGGAGGACGCAATTATGAAAGAAAGATTTATTGAAAATGGAATTGAGTATGTTAAGGTCGGAGATTATTATATGCCGAATTTAACCATTCTGCAAAAGCGGTACAATATCGGGAAATATGGCAATCTACACAAGCAATTCATTAAGGAGCATCATAAGGCTTTTTATTCTTTGTTGCTTGCGAACGGAACACTGTTTGAATATCTTGAAAAAGTTGATACAAAAGCTAAAAATGAGGTTGACAAACTGATTGCAGAGCTTGCAATCAAGCAAGGTGTTACGGAACAACTAAAATCTGTCGACCAAATGCGATGGGTCGGTATGATGAATAACATAAAAGCACAGGCTGAGGAAATCGTATATTCGACGATTGTGTATAATACTTATTCAAACACTCTTGAAAATTAAGTCCTAATGGACGATACTGTCAAGACAATAACTATTAATTTTATGAATGCCGCGAAATTTGTGCTTAATCACTTATTACCACAAAAAAGTTATATAAAGGACATAATCATTTGTGATTATGTCCTTTTTGTACAATGCAGGTGCTATAATAACACTAAGTTTAAATATACACCAGTTTTTAAGAAATCACTTGTTTTGCAAAATAGGCTCAATCGCCGCAAGAAAATAGTCTGTAATTGTTTCAGGCGTTTCTTTCATATTATGCGAAATCCACCAGCTGACTGTTTCCACAAAAGTAGAAGCTATATGATTTATGAGAAAATCCTCCGGAAGTTTTGAGTTTTTTAAAATTCCATTTTTTTCATACAGTGTGCGAATAAGATTTACTAAATCGTTCTTAAAGTATTTTAGAAACAAATCGTTATTCTGACAAGAAAGCAATTCAAGAATATTATTGTCATTCTGCTGTAAATGCTGTACTAAATGCAAATATACCACGTCAGAAGCCTTTTCACAAGAATATCTCCCTTTAATATCAGAATGTCCCATAGCTGTACCGATAATATGTTCAAATAATTCTTCACAAAGTTCTTTGAGAAGAAACTCTTTTGTTTCAAAATGAGCATAAAACGTTGTTCGTCCCACATCTGCAACATCTATAATTTCCTGCACAGTTATATGATTATAGTTCTTTTTTGATAAAAGAACGGTGAATGCCTTGAAAATTGCCTCTCTTGTTTTTTTCTGACGTCTGTCCATATTTCCCTCCGAACAAAATTGCAAAAATGTTCTGTATCGTACATCTCACAATATTTGCTTATTGATTTTATAACGTAAAATACATACAATAAAAATAACGAACACGTTGTTCTTTATAAAACAAATTATACATTGATTTTAATGCAATGTCAAGATAGGAGAATGATTATGATAAAGAAAATAAATGGAATTCTTGGGGGTGTTTGTGCAACGCTTATAGGCGGAGCGTTTCTTGTATTAAGTTTGGTTTTACCCAAATTAGGAATTGAGGTGCCTGTTAATCCTGCGTGGATAACGGTTATTATCAGCAGTATTCCTCTTTTATATCTTGCCGTATGGAGAATTATACACAATTCGGGTATCAGCAAAATTTCTTCCGCTCTTTTAATATCCATAGCAATGATAGCGGCTATTGCCATAGGTGATTTATTTGCGGCAGGAGAGGTTGCCTTTATTATGGCTATTGGCGCAATTCTTGAAGATATGACAACCAACCGCGCAAAGAAAGGTCTTAAAAAGCTAATTAGTCTTGCGCCCACACAGGGCAGAAGAATTGTAAACGGAAAAGAAGAAATGATTTCCGCAGAGCAAATCCAAAAGGGCGATATTTTAAGAGTTTTACCGGGCGAAATAATACCTGTTGACGGTATTATTGTCAGCGGAGAAACTTCCGTTGACCAATCCATTATGACGGGCGAGTCGCTGCCCGTAGACAAAACTGCCAACGATGATGTTTTCTGCGGAACGATAAACCGTTTTGGCGCTATCGATATTAAAGCAACAAAAGTTGGCGAGGACAGTTCCTTGCAAAAACTCATTGATATGGTAAAGGAAGCAGAAAACAACAAGGCACCTATGGCAAGAATTGCGGATAAGGTCGCAAGCTGGCTTGTTCCTGTTGCGCTCTTGATTGCTGTTGTTACAGGCTTCGCAACTAACGATATTGTAAGAGCTGTAACCGTTTTAGTTGTATTCTGTCCCTGCGCATTGGTGCTTTCGACACCTACGGCAATTATGGCGGCTATCGGTCAGGCAACAAAGCACGGTGTAATTATTAAGTCGGGCGAGGCTCTTGAAAAAATGGGAAAAGTAGATACTATCGCTTTTGATAAAACAGGTACTCTTACTTATGGCAGATTAGAAGTAAGCGATATTATATCTTTTGATAATACAGTCAGTCAGGATAATCTTTTAACTCTTGCCGCGTCAGCGGAAGTCAAGAGCGAACACCCTCTCGGCAAGGCGATTGTCAGCTATGCAAAGGAAAAGGAGCTTGCTCTGACCGAATCAAATAATTTTAAAATGGCAGCGGGTAAAGGAATTTTTGCGGAAATTAACGGCGAAAAAATATTATGCGGAAATGAAAAGTTTTTATCAGACCATAACGTTACGGTGAACAGTGATATATTACCCGAATTAGAGAAGCTGCGCGCACAAGGCAAGGCTTCAATCCTCATTGCAAAGAACGATTGCTGCATTGGTGTGATTGCCTTATCTGATGTGCTTAAACCTTACGCGAAGGATATGGTATCAAGATTAGGAGCTATGAATACAGATACTGTATTGCTCACAGGGGATAATAAAAAGACTGCTGACTATTTTGCAAAACAAGTAGGAATAAAAGAAATTTACGCGGAGCTTCTTCCTGAAGATAAAGTAAAAAATATCACATTACTTCAAAATAACAATAGAAGCGTATGTATGATAGGCGACGGAGTAAACGACGCTCCTGCGTTAAAAACTGCAAATGTCGGTGTCGCTATGGGAAGTATGGGAAGCGATATTGCAGTCGAAGCTGCAGATATTGCTTTGATGAGTGATGATATATCAAAAATACCATATCTCAAATGCTTATCAAATGCAACACTGAAAACAATTAAATTTAGTATTACTCTTTCTATGTGCATTAACTTTGTTGCGGTTGCATTGTCTGTTATGAATGTCTTAAATCCGACAACAGGCGCATTAGTACACAATGCAGGTTCGTGTCTTGTAGTTCTGATTGCGGCATTGCTCTATGATAGAAAATTTGAGTAAAAACAAGTTCACAGAAAAAAGCAAATCGCTCAAAATAAAGCGATTTGCTTTTTTAATCCTGCTTGACAGATACCTAATATAATTTTGTATTTTACTGTTTTATATATGATATAATAAACCTTGTATTTTTATGGAATATATGGTATTATAAATAATGTCAAAAGGTTATATTATGTATTGATTTTATGTGATACTATTTTGATACTAAAAAACTGAATAGAGCAAAATAATATGGATATTAGGTATAAAA
>CATIYX010000137.1 GCA_949739095.1 uncultured Clostridia bacterium
ACATAAAAAAATTTCACTGTTTTTCCTGTGATTTCTAAAAAAATACTTGCATTTTCTTTTTTCCTGTGATATAATATTAAGGCATAATTACGGATGGTCCTCTGTGCACTATTTACACACGAACATCTCGAAGATAAGGAGAATGAAAAAAATGTTGGAAATCGTAAAAGCGATTGGAAACGAACAACTGAAAAAAGAAGTGCCTCAGTTTAACATTGGGGATACCGTTCGTGTCCACAACCGTATCAAAGAAGGAAACCGCGAAAGAATCCAGATGTTTGAAGGTACTGTAATCCGCAAAAAAAATGGCGGAATTTCTGAAACATTCACCGTTCGCCGCCTGTCCTATGGCGTTGGCGTTGAAAAAACCTTCCCGTTGCATTCACCTAACGTGGTAAACGTTGACGTTATCAGACGCGGTAAAGTGCGTCGTGCACGTCTGTACTATCTGCGTGACCGTGTTGGTAAAGCGGCTAAAGTAAAAGAAAAACTGGGCTAATCCAGTTAAACAAAGTGGAAATGTATGTGGTTTTGTTTTTGCAGAAGATGTTCTTTTGCAATAAGCAAAACCATATTTTCACATTTACCGGATTTTCAGCCTGCCACAATGATTATTCTCATCAATAGGAGGACGGTAACAATGGACGAAACAAATAAACAAGACACCTCACCTGAAATAGAATCAACCTCAGAAGAAACGCCTGATTTTGACCTACTGGAGGAATCGCTGGAGGGCAGTGATATTTCTGAACCTTCCCCTCTGTCTGAATCCGCCGATGAGGAAGTATCGGTAGATATCGAAACTTCTGCGGCACAAGAGAAAGGAACGGAACAAATGGGCAGCTTCAGCATTGGAAAAGAAATTTTTGAATGGGTACAGGCAATTGTTGTCGCGATTGTGATAGCCATGGCAATTCGCACTTTTGTATTTACGCTTGTGAATGTCGATGGTCAATCCATGGAACCTACACTGCACGACAGTGACCGCCTGGTTGTGACACGCCTGGCATATACGCCCGAAAAAGGCGATATCATTATTTTTCGTCCTGATTGTGACCCTGACCGCCCCTATGTGAAACGCATTATCGCAATGCCAGGAGATACAATTGATATCAACCAAGAAACCGGTGATGTATCCGTCAATGGCGAAATTTTAGACGAGCCTTATATCAAAGAACGTATCCGTAATTTCGGAACTGTTTCTTTCCCTGCTGTAGTACCGGAAAACCATGTTTTTGTGATGGGTGATAACCGCAATCACAGCAAAGACAGTCGCTATCAAGATGTTGGAATGGTTTCCTATGAGTCTATCATTGGAAAAGCTTCCTTCCGCTTCTGGCCGTTTAGCGACTGGGGCACGCTCTATGAGAATGAATCTGCCGGAGCAGAGTAAAAAATGAGTTGACAGGCTGCTGCTTTTGCTGGTATCATCCCGCGAAAACAGCAGCTTTTTATATGATATGGAACATGCACTATATTGATAAAGAGAGGACTGATTGACATGAATCTGCAATGGTTTCCTGGACATATGGCGAAAACCCGCCGTCTCATGGCGGAACACCTCAAAATCACTGACCTTGCCGCCGAATTGGTGGACGCACGTCTGCCGCTTTCCTCACGCAATCCCGAAATTGATAAAATTCTCGGAAATAAGCCGCGGCTGGTCATTTTGAATAAATCTGATATGGCAGACAGCGCTGCCAACGCGAAATGGGTATCCTACTTTGAATCGCAGGGTATCACAGCGCTGGAGGTCAGTGCGTCTACCGGCAAAGGTATTTCTAAAATAGGAGACTATGCAAAAAAGGTATTGGCAGAAAAAATTGAAAAAGACAAAGCCCGCGGCATTCACCGAAATCTTAAAATCATGGTTTGCGGCATTCCTAATGTGGGGAAATCTTCCTTTATCAATAAAATCGCAGGACGTGCCGGCACCAAAACAGGCGACCGCCCCGGCGTTACCAAAGGAAAGCAGTGGGTTCGGCTGGACAATGGCATTGAACTGTTGGACATGCCTGGCATTCTCTGGCCCAAATTTGACAGCGATGACGTAGCAGTCAAACTGGCGTTTACAGGCGCTATTCGTGATGAAATTCTGGATGTGGAGCACCTTTGCTGCATTCTGCTGGAATTTTTACGCAGTAATTATCCGACTGCACTTTGTGAACGCTATAAACTTTCTGATATTGCTGAAAAAACCGGTTATGAGCTGCTGGAAAATATTTGTAAAACCCGCGGATTTTTGATTTCCGGCGGTGAATTTGACACCTTTCGTGGCGCAAACATTGTTCTCAATGAATTCCGCGATTGCCGTCTGGGGCATATTACACTGGAACTTCCCGGAGCGCCGGAATTGGTTTGTAAAAATGAGTTTGGTGTTTTGACCTATGCCGGTTAACACTCGTTTAAATCTGCCGCTCTCCATCTTAAACTCAGTAAATCTATTGTTATTTCTATATGAAAACAAACTAAATAATATAAAAAATCAGCATTGTCACTTTACTCCATAAAGCAGACAATGCTTTTTTGACGTCACTATTCTTATAAAAAATGAAGATATTTTACAAGCTTTTTAATGTATTAGATGATATGATATAAATAGTCAAATCCTATATTTCACATAAAAAGCGAGGGAGAAAGAAGCATGGAAACAGAAACAAAATCCGTAGTATATGATGAGGAGTTGCACATAGAAGCCTCTCTTTTCAAAGGAATGAATCAACCTTTCCCTAACCATTTTCACGACTATTATGTTATCGGTCTTATTGAAAACGGAGAACGCCGCCTTTCCTGCAAAAATCAGGAATACTTTCTTCAAAACGGCGCGATTGTCCTTTTTAATCCGGGCGATAACCATGCTTGTTTCCAATACGGCAAAGAAACATTGGATTACCGCGGTTTTCACATTGCAAAAGAAACCATGCTAAACTTCACAGAAGAAATTACCGGCGAACGAACCCTCCCCCTCTTCTCTCAAAATGTTATTTTCAATGAAGAAGCCGCTTGTTACCTGCGTCCGCTGCATGAATTGGTCATGCAAGGTTCTCGTGAGTTTGAGAAAGAGGAAACGATGCTTATGCTTCTCTCGTTGCTTCTTCAGCAATATGCCCTGCCCTTTGATGTAAACATTCCTGAATGCCGGAACGAGATTGAAAAGGCCTGTGATTTTATGAACCGGCATTATGCGGAGCACATCTGTTTAGAGCAAATTTGTCGTTGCACCGGTCTCAGCAAATCCACACTTCTGCGTGCCTTCACGAAATCAAGAGGTGTTACGCCCTACAGTTATTTAGAAAATATCCGTATTGGCAAAGCAAAAAAACTGTTGGAATGCGGTGTTACACCTGTTGAAGCAGCATTGCAGACAGGTTTTTCCGATCAGAGCCATTTTACAAACTATTTCAGCCGTTTTATAGGCATTTCTCCCGGTGCCTATCGGGAAATCTTTTTCAATCGAAATAATGCGGAGGGAAAAACGCATGAATCGTAAAAGTACCACAGGACATTTATCGGCGCTGCTCACAATTGTTATCTGGGGCACCACCTTTATTTCTACAAAAGTTTTGCTAGTTCATTTTCAGGCAGTGGAAATCTTATTTTTCCGTTTTTTAATAGGATTGCTTGCGCTGCTGATCTATCCCCGCCGCTTGACAGGAACCACCTATCAACAAGAGTTTACTTTTGCAGCAGCAGGGCTATGCGGTGTTTGTCTGTACTATTTGCTGGAAAACGTCGCTCTAACCTATACAACAGCCGCCCATGTCGGAATTATCATTTCAATGGCTCCGTTTTTCACTGCTATTTTAACGCATGTGTTTGCAAAAGAAAAATTACAGATACATTTCTTTCTCGGCTTTATTGTTGCTATGCTTGGTATTATCCTCATCCAACTTAGCAACACAAAATCAGAAGCAAACTTTTTAGGAGATTTGTTGGCATTGTTGGCTTCATTTGCCTGGAGTTGCTACTCTCTTTTGACAAAGACAATCAGCACCTATGGATATCATACACTGCTTACTACCCGCCGGACTTTTTTCTATGGTTTGCTCTTTATGATACCCTTGCTATTCCTGTTTGACTTTAAATTGGATTTGTTCCGTTTCGCAAATCCTACTGTATTATTCAACATCCTCTATTTAGGTCTTGGTGCATCGGCGCTCTGCTTTGTTACATGGAATTTTTCTGTAAAAGTATTGGGCGCTGTCAGGACAAGCGTTTATATTTATAGCGTTCCTATTATAACCGTTGTGACTTCTTTTTTATTTCTTCACGAGAATATTACCGGCAGGACAATCACCGGAACGTTTTTAACACTGGTTGGACTATTTTTGTCAGAAAGCAAAATTTGGACTGGAAAGGTGGATACACATGGACTTCCAAAATGAAAAATGTGTTATTGTGATTGATGAGCAACTCCCAGTGGGTCTCCTTGCAAATACAGCTGCTATTTTAGGTATCACACTTGGAAAAAAACTACCTGACGCAGTCGGCGCTGATGTTATTGACCAAAGCGGCAATGAACATCTTGGTATCATTGAAATCCCCGTCCCGATTTTGAAAGGTACACCAAAAATCATTAGAGAACTCCGCGAAAAGCTTTACCAACCGGATTTTTCGGATGTAATAGCAGCGGACTTTTCAGATTTGGCACAGAGCTGCAAAACCTATGCTGAATTTACTGAAAAAATGGGACAAGTTTCTGAAAATGCTCTGCATTATTTAGGAATTGCAATTTATGGTACAAAGAAAAAAATAAACAAACTAACCGGCAGTATGCCACTGCTTCGATAAGTGGTTCTGTCTAAAAAACCTTTAAAACACCATCTATTCAGAATGGTTTCAACTAGGATAAAAACTGCCGCAGAACAGTTTGTTCTGCGGCAGTAAAATATTATATTTTTTCATCAATGTATTAACACATTTCTTTGCATCGCCCATGCAAAATTTTCTTATCCCAGCACTTCTATGCGGCGCATTGCTTCTTTTGTTTTTTCTGCATCGCCAAATGCTGTCAAGCGGAAAAATCCTTCTCCATTTTCACCGAACCCAACGCCCGGCGTTCCTACCACATGCGCTCTTTCCAGCAAATAGTCAAAATATTCCCAAGAGGAATATCCTGCCGGACATTTCATCCAGATGTATGGCGAATTGGTGCCGCCCGTGAACCAGACGCCCTTTTTTTGCAATGTTCCCGCCATAACCGCAGCATTTTTTTGATAGTAGGCAACCGCTTCCCCCGTCTGCCGCTGTCCTTCCGGCGTGAATACCGCTGCTGCCCCGCGCTGCACGATATAGGGTACACCGTTGAATTTTGTTGTCTGCCGCCGCAGCCATAAACGATTTAGCTTTGTGCCATCACATACCAGCGTGTTTGGCACCACCGTATAACCGCAGCGCGTCCCTGTAAATCCTGCTGTCTTAGAGAGTGAGCAAAATTCAATCGCACACGTTTTTGCACCCTCTATTTCATAGATGCTGCGCGGCAATGATGCGTCCTGAATAAATGTTTCATATGCCGCGTCAAACAAAATCACTGCCTGTTTTTTGTTTGCATAATCCACCCATGCCTGTAACTGCTGCCGGTTATAAACCGCACCGGTTGGGTTGTTGGGAGAACAAAGATAGATAATATCCGCGTCCACACTTTCCTCCGGCATGGGCAGAAAACCATTGGACTCGTCCGCTTGCAGATAGTGCACAGACCTTCCCGCCATGATGTTGGTATCCAGATAGACAGGATAAACTGGATTGGGAATCAGTACCTGATTGTCCCGCGCAAAAATATCCAAAATGTTCCCCACATCACTTTTCGCCCCGTCGCTGACAAACACTTCTTCCAGCTCCAGTGACACGCCATGCTCTGCATAATATGCTACAATCGCTTCCCGCAGAAAATCATATCCCTGCTCCGGTCCATACCCGCGAAATGATTCTTTTTGTCCCATTTCTGCAACAGCTTTCTGCATTGCCTCCACCACTGCCGAACACAGCGGCAACGTCACATCGCCAATTCCCATACGGATAATTTCCACATCAGGATGACTTTCTCCAAATGCCGCTACTTTTTTGGCAATTGTAGAGAACAAATAGCTGTCCTGCAATTCCAAATAATGACTGTTGATTTTCATTGTGCCATCTCCTATCTATTATGCCATGTCCGCAGAGCGGACTGGTATAATTTCGTGCATCTCCGTCGGCCCGCAACTTTTATGGTCGGCGAGACGGAGGCACTTTCGATTCTATAATAGTCACTTTGTGACTATTATACGGTAATCGTTCCCTCAAAAACAGCCGTTGCATCACCTGTCATGAAAACAGCAGCGTCTGTATAACGAATCACCAATTCTCCACCTTTGAGCTTCACGGTAATGTCTTCATTCTTTTTACAATAACCGTTTTCTACGGCTGCCACAGCTGCCGCACACGCACCTGTACCGCATGCCCATGTTTCGCCGCTGCCGCGCTCCCACACCCGCATTTTAAGCGTATTGCCGTCCAGTACTTTCACGAATTCCGTGTTCACGCGTTCCGGAAACAGCGGGTCATTTTCAAACTGCGGTCCCATTGTTTCAATATCAATGGCATCTACCGATTCACAAAATACCACACAGTGCGGATTCCCCATGGAAACACAGGTGATATCATAGTCTTTTCCACCGATATTCGCCGGTGCGCCTACCACTTTGTCACCCTGCATTTTCACAGGAATCAGCGATGGCGTAAGCTCTGCTTTGCCCATATCCACTTTAGCGCGTTGCACCATGTGATTACGCTTAATGAGTTCCACGGTTTTGATGCCGCTGAGCGTTTCAATTGTCACGGTTTCTTTGTCTGTGATGCCATTATCATAAAGATATTTCCCTACACAGCGAATCGCATTTCCGCACATTTTTCCTTCGCTGCCGTCCAGATTAAACATGCGCATTTTCGCGTCCGCCACCTCTGACGGACAAATGAGCACAACGCCGTCTCCGCCAATTCCAAAATGGCGGTCCGACAGTGATACGCTGAGTCCTTCCGGATTGTCAATCGTTTGGCTAAAGCAATTAAAATAAATATAATCATTGCCACAGCCCTGCATTTTTGTAAATTTCAGTTTCATTTTATCCTTCCTCATCTGATTCAAATTCACCAGTTCAATGGAAGTCTCGGAATAACGGCTGCGCAAACTTTGTGCCAGCGCATTCGCTGTGTCAATGCTCGTCAAACACGGAATGTTGCGTTCTACCGTTTTTCGGCGGATTTTCACGCTGTCCCGCGTTGGAATACGACCTTTGGAAGAGGTAGAAATAACATACTGGATTTTGCCGCTTTCAATCAGTCCCAGCGTGTTATTATCCGACTCATGAATTTTATTTACCACTTCCACCGGCAGTTCCGCCAGGCGCAGTACCTCTGCCGTTCCGCGCGTCGCATAGAGTTTGAAGCCCAAGTCGCGATATTGTTTTGCCACCTCTGCAATTTCATGCTTATCGGTATCGCGGACTGATATAAAGATACCGCCTTGTTTTCTCATGTGGTACCCTGCCGCAATCAGACCTTTATATAACGCTTCTTCAAGGTTGTTTCCGATTCCTAATACTTCCCCGGTTGATTTCATTTCCGGTCCCAAATGGTTGTCTACACCCATAAGTTTTTCAAAAGAAAACACCGGTACTTTCACAGCAATGTAGGGCGACATTTTATATAACCCTGTACCATAGCCCATATCTTCCAGTGATTCTCCCAACATAGCGCGCGTTGCAAGGTCCACCATGGGAACCCCTGTCACTTTGCTGATATACGGAATGGTTCTGGACGAACGTGGATTCACTTCAATGACATATAATTCCCCTTGATAAATCAGATACTGGATGTTGACCAGTCCTTTTGTTTTCAAGGAAACCGCCAGATTTTTGGAACATTCCACAATGCGCTCCGTCATCTCATCGGACACATTCCATGCAGGATATACGGCAA
The DNA here is from genome assembly GCA_949739095.1 of uncultured Clostridia bacterium. Classification (GTDB taxonomy): domain Bacteria; phylum Bacillota; class Clostridia; order RUG12999; family RUG12999; genus JAAWTG01. The sequence goes on from CATIYX010000137.1 coordinate 7,960, forward strand.
TAGAGTCGCCGGAATGCACGCCGGCGCGTTCAATATGCTCCATAATACCCGGAATCAGAATGTTTTCCCCATCACAAATCGCGTCCACTTCCAGTTCTGTTCCCATCAAATATTGGTCTATCAAGACCGGATTTTCTATATTTTGATCCAAAATGATTTTCATATATTCTTTGATGTCGTCATCTGTAAAGGCAATAATCATGTTTTGTCCGCCCAACACATAGGAAGGACGCATCAAAACCGGATAACCGATTTTTTTGGCAACCTCAAGTGCATCGTTTGTGTTCATGACAGTATAGCCCTGCGGACGGCGAATCTGTAGTTTTTCCAGCAGTGCATCAAACCGCTCTCTATCCTCCGCCATGTCAATGCTATCCGCGCTGGTACCCAAAATTTTCACGCCGCGGCGATCCAATTCATTCGTCAGCTTGATTGCCGTCTGTCCGCCAAACGCCACCACAACGCCGACCGGCTGCTCGGTATGAACTACGTTCATGGCATCCTCTATGGTAAGCGGTTCAAAATACAGGCGGTCTGCTGTATCAAAGTCAGTGGAAACCGTCTCGGGATTGTTGTTCACAATCACCACATCATAACCCGCTTCTTTTAGTGCCCAGACACAGTGCACAGAAGCATAGTCGAATTCCACGCCCTGTCCGATTCGGATAGGGCCGGAACCAAATACGATAACCGTACCCTTCTCGCTTTTTTTCGCGTTTGCAATAAATTCCGCCGCTTCGTTTTCTTCTTCGTAGGAAGCGTAGAAATAAGGTGTTTCTGCTGAAAATTCCGCTGCACAGGTATCCACCATTTTATAAGAAGCATGGCGCGGCTGTTCTATTTTGCAGCCGGAAAGTTCTTCAATCGTCTTATCCAAATAGCCCAGTTTTTTCGCTTCCAGATATAAGGCATCATTCAGTCCGCCCTGTTTCAGCTTAGCCTCAAATTGCACCAAATGCTCCAGCTTAGCCAGAAACCACAGGTCTATTTTCGTGATGGCATGAATGGTTTCTTTTGTAATACCGCGCTCCAATGCTTCCATCACCACAAACAGCCGTTCATCATTGCAATCATACAGCTTTTCCTCAATTTCCTTATCAGTGAGCGACACCAAATGTTTGTTATGTAATGTCATGCGGGAAATTTCCGCGCCACGCACCGCTTTCATCATTGCTTCTTCAAACGTTGCGCCAATTGACATCACTTCTCCCGTTGCTTTCATCTGCGTTCCCAGTGTACGGTTTGCGTAGACAAATTTATCAAACGGCCATTTGGGGAATTTCACCACAACATAATCCAGCGCAGGTTCAAAGCAGGCACAAGTTTTCCCTGTGACAGCATTTTTGATTTCATCCAGTGTATATCCAATCGCAATCTTCGTTGCCACTTTCGCAATCGGATAGCCTGTCGCTTTGGATGCCAGCGCAGAAGAACGCGATACACGCGGATTCACTTCAATCACCGCATATTCAAACGTATCAGGGTTCAGTGCAAATTGACAGTTGCAGCCGCCATTGACCTTCAGCGCCGTGATAATGTTCAGCGCCGCACTGCGCAGCATTTGATATTCTTTATCTGCCAGCGTCACCGCCGGCGCAATAACAATACTGTCCCCTGTGTGAACGCCGACCGGGTCAAAGTTTTCCATGCTACACACGGTAATGACGTTCCCCTTGCTGTCGCGCATGACTTCAAATTCAATTTCTTTCCAGCCCGCAACAGACTTTTCGACCAGCACCTGATGAATCGGTGAAACTTCCAGTCCGTTGCCACAAATTTCACGCAGTTCTGCTTCACCCTTCGCAATACCGCCGCCGCTGCCGCCCAGCGTAAATGCCGGCCGGATAATTAATGGATAGCCTGTTTGATTTGCAAAAGCTACCGCGCTTTCTACATCTGTCACCACCTGGGAGGGAATCACCGGCTGACCAATGGACAGCATGGTATCTTTGAACATCTGGCGATCCTCTGCTTTGTCAATGGTCACAGGGTCCGCGCCCAGCAGTTCTACACCATATTCATCCAGAAAACCTTCTTTGGCAAGCTGCATGGACAGCGTAAGACCCGTCTGCCCACCCAATGTGGAAAGCAGTCCGTCCGGACGTTCTTTTTGAATGATTCGTTTGATGGTTTTGGGATGCAGCGGTTCAATATAAACCGCATCCGCCATCGCCTGATCTGTCATGATGGTCGCAGGGTTGGAATTCACCAGCACCACTTCAATGCCGTCTTCCTTCAATGCACGGCACGCCTGCGTACCGGCATAGTCGAATTCAGCAGCTTGCCCGATAACGATAGGGCCGGAACCAATTACCATTACTTTTTTGAGTTTTTTATTTAGCGGCATGTTCTTTTTCCTCCTTTATCAAGCTCATGAAGCGGTCAAACAAAAAATTGGTGTCATGTGGTCCGCCGCATGCTTCCGGATGAAACTGGACGGAAAAAGCAGGTATATTTTGATAGCGTATTCCTTCACAGGTACCATCATTGGCATTGACAAACCAAAGCTTTGCACCTTCCGGCAGTGAATCGTTTACCACTGCATAGCCGTGATTCTGGCTGGAAATGAACACAGTCCCTTCTTCCATATTTTTTACCGGCTGATTTGCTCCACGGTGTCCGTATTTCAGTTTTTCTGTCTTTGCACCCTGCGAAAGCGCCAAAAGCTGGTGTCCCAGACAAATACCGAAGGTTGGTATTTTATGTTCCATAATGCGGCGAAGCTGCTGTACAATGTCCTGATTTTCCGCCGGATCTCCCGGTCCGTTGGATAGCATCAGCCCATCAGGTTTCAGCGCCAAAATTTCTTCCGCGCTGGTTCCCGCCGGCACTGTTACCACCTCGCAGCGGCGCTGCAGCAGTTCCCTGCGGATGTTTTCCTTTGCGCCAAAATCCCAAAGCACCACACGCCAGATAGCGTCCTCTTCTGCCATTGTTTCCTGTTCTTTCCGCGTCACTGCTGCCACCGCGCCGGTGATTTGATAGTTTTTGATTTCCTCCAGCAGCTTTTCGCTTACATCAGGTGCGGACACAATTCTGCCATTCATCACGCCGTATTCCCGCACGATTTTGGTCAGTTCCCGCGTATCAATACCGCACAGACCTACAATATTGTTGTCCTTTAAAAAAGCGTCAAGATTACCCTCCATCCGGAAATTAGAAGGTTCTTGACACCACTCTTTGACAATATATGCTTTTACATGGGGCGCTTCGCTCTCAAAATCTTCTGAAATCATACCATAGTTTCCAATCAACGGAAATGTTTGTACAACGATCTGTCCAAAATAACTGGGATCGGTCAAAGTTTCTATGTAGCCTGTCATAGCTGTTGTAAATACGATTTCTCCGGTCACATCCGCCGATGCACCGAAACGCTGTCCCTGAAATACTTTTCCATTTTCCAAAATCAGATACGCTTCCATCTGTTTCCTCCTTATGATTCATAGGTTCTTAAAATGCTTTCCGCAATTTGCCGTTTTGTCAGGCGCAAATCCATCGCCTGCTTTTCAATATGCCGGTGCGCTTGCTGTTCCGTCAAACTCAGATACTGAATCAATGCGCACTTTGCCCTGTCCACAAGCCGGATTTCTTCTATCTTTTTTTGTAGCTGCACGTTTTCACGTTTGAGTCCCAGCATACGGTTACGCGTAGCGGTAATGAGTTTCACACTTTGGTAAAATACCGGACGCTGGGTGGGCAGACCCACAGTCAAAATCCCATAATCTTCCACCCTTGCGCTAACATCGTCCTCAATCTCATGCTTCACGACCATAATCACGCCCGCAAGACTGGATTCCGCCGCCATAATAGCAACCTCATGCCCAAATTCATCCGGCAAAGGCGCATGAACCAGCACCAGTCCGAACTCAAATTGTCCCAGCTTTTGCCGCGCCTCACTGCCGCTTGCAGCTATCACAACATCATGCAATCCAAGCCCTTGCAGCAAGGTTTTCATTGCCTGCTGTGATTTTTCCGAACGTGAAACCATCAGAACGCTGTCCATCCGCCTCACCTCCGCTTCCTATCCACTATCTACTAAATCATTTGAAATACACTGTCCGCTTCGCCGCTTTCCCATTCCTGCTCTTTTACCGTAAAAATCTTTTCCGCCGCCAATGCTGGCAGGTATTTTTTCACAAATGAACTGCTACGCGCCGCTTCTACTGCTTCCAGCAGTGTCGCAGGTAAGCTTTCAAACTGACTTAGCGTTGCACTGTCCGCTTCATATAAATTCATATTCGCCGGTGAGCAAAGCTCCAGTCCTTGTTCAATGCCGTCCAGTCCAGCATGAATCAATAGCGCAAGTGCAAAATAGGGATTGCATGACGGGTCTGGTGAACGCAGTTCCATGCGCGCTGCCGCACCACCTTCCGCCGGAATACGCACCAATTGGGAACGGTTTTGATGCGACCAGGAAATATATTTTGGCGCTTCAAACAGTCCAAACCGCTGGTAGGAATTGATCAGCGGATTTAAAAACAATGTGATTTCGCGCACGCGCTGCAAAATCCCTGCAATAAAGCTTTCCGCTTCCTGACAATGTTCATTTGTTTCTGTTTTAAACAGGTTCAATCCATTATGCAGCAGCGACATGTTAATGTGCAGTCCGTTTCCGCTGAAATCCTTCAGCGGCTTAGGCAGAAAGGACGCATATAGTCCATTCCGGTTCGCCATGGTTTTGACAATGGTTTTAAATGTTACCAGATTGTCCGCTGCCGTCAAAGCGTCTGCATGTCGGAAATCCACCTCATTTTGTCCCGGCCCTTGTTCATGGTGAGAACTTTCCGGCTTGATACCCATATTTTCCAGCGTCAGGCAAATTTCCCGCCGCACATTCTCACCTCTGTCCAGCGGCGCTACATCCAGATAGCCCGCATGGTCGTGGGGACGCTTGGTGGGATTCCCGTTTTCATCCAATTCAAAGAGATAGAACTCGCATTCCGAACCGATTTCGCAGACATAACCTTTGTCGGCTGCACGTTTCACTGCCGCCTTGAGTAGTGTCCGTCCGTCACCGGCAAAAATTTCTCCGTCCGCACGTTTCACGTCACAGAAAAACCGTGCCACTCTGCCCTGCTGCGGTCGCCATGGTAATACCGCCAATGTAGACGGGTCGGGATACAAATATAAATCGGATTCTTCCATATTCATGAATCCTTTGACTGCTGAAGCGTCAAAGGAAATTCCCATTTCAAATGCCCGTGGTAATTCATCCGCCATGATGGCAATATTTTTGACTGCACCAAACATATCGCAAAATTGCAGCCGAATGAATTTCACATCATTTTCTTCCACAAACTGTAACACTTCCGCCACAGTATAGTCCATGTTCCCACCTCGATTCAGACGCTTTTCCACCGCATTTTATTCTCTCATTAAAATGCGTGGTATTTTGTCCTATAGACTCTATTTTCTATTATAGCGTATTTTATGGAAAATGAAAAGTTTTTTTTCAAAGTTTTTTTGTTTTTTATTAGTTTGCTGTATAGAGCTGTCGATACGGATTATTTGTGCTCGCGGACAGCACCCAAAACTCCGTTTCCATCAGCTTACTTTGATCCTTGTCAAACTTCTGGCAAAACTCCTGCAAATAAGACTCTATTTCTTTTAATTCTTCACTTTTTGCCTTGTGGATTTCCACCTGCGGCGGCAGGTTCTCCGGCGGCTGTGCACAGCGGATAAAAATTTTCCCGCCGTGCATACCGGTACTGCAAAAATTCCCAACCGGCACACCTTCTGCGCCAATACCGAGCACGATAATGATACCTCCTGCCTGATATTCTCCCAAAAAGCTGCCCGCGCTTCCGCCAATCACCAGAACCGGAAGTTTTTCTTTATAAGCTTTCATATGGATACCCGCGCGGT
>CATIYX010000138.1 GCA_949739095.1 uncultured Clostridia bacterium
CCGCCGTCCTCCGCCATAATCGGCGACAAAAACAGCGGTTCTTCTGTTGTTTCTCCGTCTATGGCAATGATTGCCATGCGGGGTAATGCGCCGTCAACTTTACCGGTAATATAAACTTGTTCTTCCTCCAACCGTACACCGGTTAATGAAAGGGATAAGTTTTCACCGGAACCTGCGCTTCCGCCGTTTGAGGTCGGTGAAGGTACTTGCACGAAACCATGATACAGCGGCTGCATCGAAGCTAATTCGTCCACCACAAATGCCTTTATCACCGCGCCGCTCGCCGCTGCCGTCACCTCCAACGTATCAGTTCCGTTTGCCGGAATGCTTTTGCTTGCAGCTTTTCGCACCAGCACACGGTTATTTTCGTCATAGCACACCAGAACCAGCGTAGCTGTTTTTGCCTCCGAAGCCCCATTGCTTACCCGCGTCGCTGCTTTGATGGTTTCTCCGCCTGTCGGTCTGCTTGAAAGCGGATTGCCCGCACTGTCTGTCAGAGCCGGCAGCGTAGCGTTCAGCCCTTGCTTTAACGTGGTGAAGCTATAGGTAATGGGGGTTTCATTGTTTTGTCCGAAAATATCGGTTACTGCCCCACTTGGTATCGTCAGCGTATACGTTGTTCCATAATCCAGTTCCGCCTGTGCTTCCAGCGTTACAGAACTTCCCTCCACTGTGCAGGAAATGGATTCACTGTTTGTTTCTCCCTGCTTGGTGAGCGTCAATCTCGTTTCATCAACCGCCCGAAGCGGGTTGCTGAACCAAAACGATACTGCCGCGTCGGTCACCGGCATTTCAGTGTTTCCTGCCTGCGTAATGGTTTCTTCCAGCGTCAGATTTGGTTCTTCTTTGGAAAACCAAATTAGATCAAAATTCAGTTCGGTACCCAGTTCCACCGGCTTTACGCTGCCGGACCATCCGCCTGAATTGATTTTAACATACTTTACATCATTCCAGTCAATCGTGCCCGCAAACGCCGAAAGTGGGACAGATACCACCTTCCAACCCGTCCAATTTACAGGAAGTACTGCTCTGGCATAACTTGAGGAATCGTGAATGCATAGATTGATTCCTGTCCCACTCGTTGTCGTCGCCTTATTGGAATGCATCACCAAATTCAAATATTGATATTGCTGCGTGTCTACCGCCAAATCGCGGGACGGTGTACTGCCGCTTATGTCACCGGTTTTATCAATAATCATCTTACCGGAAACGTCATGCATATTGGTGAGCGTGCTGTCGGGCGTAAGGTTGACCAGCGTACATTTTTCTTCCGAATCAAATTCCCAAACTACCAAACCGTCTTCCAGCTTCACGCCGCTGCTTTCCAAATCCTGTTTATAGGCTGCAACCGCTTGTTCAAATGCGGTGCGGAATGCCACAAAGCTTTCAAACGGTGCCACCGGAACGATTCTTCGGTTTACCGCC
>CATIYX010000139.1 GCA_949739095.1 uncultured Clostridia bacterium
CAGGTGTCCGGCGCAAGCGGACATAAGAGGAGGTTTTTGTATGAACATCAAATTTGTAGGCAGAAAAGTGGAAGTCAAAGACTCAATGAAGGAACGGACAGAGCAAAAACTCACGAAAATCTCAAACAAATTCTTTGGCGGAGAAGGCGATGTCAATGTCGTGTTTTCTGTCCGAAAAGACCGTCATATCACAGAAATCACGATATATCATCAGGGCATGATTTTCCGTGCTGAGGAATCGGCGGATAACATGTTTGCAGCAATTGATGAGGTGTGTGTGTTGCTGGAGCGTCAAATCCGTAAACAGAAAACAAAGCTGCAAAAACGGCTGCACATAGCAGATATGGATTTTTCAGTGGAAGAGACCGACGAAGATGTGGCGGAGGAATGTGAATTTAACATTGTCCGCAGCAAACGAATCGGTATTAAACCGATGAGTGTGGAAGAAGCTATTTTGCAGATGAATCTGCTGGGACATGTGTTTTTTATGTTTATCCATGCAGATACCGAGCAACCGGCGGTGGTGTATCGGCGCAAAGACGGCAATTATGGATTGATTGAAACGGAATAAATAAAAATAGTATGAAATTAGAAACCGACCCGGCGGTCATTTGGCTGCCGGGTCGATTCCATGAAAGATGGTAGAATTCTGTTCAGTTTGACTGATGATAGATAGATACAAATGAGAGTCGGTAATATAGAACAGAAAGGTCGGTGGCGAAGCAGTGAAAAATGCGTTGGTATTAGGAGGCGGCGGGTCACGCGGTGCATATCAGATTGGCGTGTGGCAGGGGCTTTTGGAAATGGATATTCCCATTGATATTGTCACAGGGACATCAGTCGGCGCGATTAACGGCTGCATGGTGGCGCAAAACGAATTTGACGCCGCACTGTCGCTCTGGAAAGAGATTGAGACAAACAAAGTGTTTGATTTGAACGTAGACGATACGCTGCCGCAAAAGAGAAAAATCATGCAGACCGCGCAGCGTTTTTTGGTTGATTATTTCCGACGCGGCGGTAGCGATAACCAGCCGCTGCGGCGTTTGTTATGGCAGCATGTGGATGAGACTGCGGTGCGGAAGTCGCCTGTAGAATATGGCTTGGTGACAGTGAATCTGGGGCA
>CATIYX010000140.1 GCA_949739095.1 uncultured Clostridia bacterium
AAGCAACAGTATTCGTCCCGATACGCTGGAAGCCTATGGTGTCATTGTAGCAACGAATGACACGTTTATTGATGATGCTGCTTATCTTGAAAACAATGGACGAATCAGCAGCGCGTATATGATTTTTAGAGAAGACAGAAGTGGTGGATATATAAAGCTCTTCACTGGATATAAAGCGGGAGAAACGGGTTATACCAATATGATTGGATACCGTGTGAAATTGACATATAAAGAAATAGACGATACTACGGTAAATTACCAGGTTGTGAAAGCGGATGTAAAAGACACCAAAGTGATTACAGTAGATGCAGAAGAGATTTTTAAAGTGGAGAATAATGTATTCCGTTATGAAGAAAAGGTTAGCGGCAAGTGGGTTTCTAAGTCCATTAAATATGACATTCCCAATATGCAGTTTATGTATAATGGAGTAATTGTAAGAAATGAATATGGTATGACGGATAACATGGCGCAACTGATGAGCGAAGAAGATTTGAAACCGGAAGTGGGTTCCGTGAAGTTGGTGGATACGGATGGCAATGGTACTGCGGACTATGGTATTATTGAGGCATATACAACAATTGTTGTCGACGAATGCAAGACGGAAAGTGTTCAGGAAAATCCAAATGATGCAAACTCTAAATATAAAAGATATACGGTAAAGGATAAATTTGTAACAGTTGGCGAAGGAGAAAATGCAACACCAAAAACCTATGTGTTTGATGATAAAAAGCTGGTGACAGAAACAGGTCAAGAGGCTAATCCGTCACTGAGTGCATGGGATGTTGTCTACTTGGCACAACCCAAGGATTTGTCAAAAACGATTATTCGTGTTTCTTCCAAAACAACGAAAAAGACCGTCACAATTCAGGAAATTGATGTGAATGGATATTCCATGATGGATACCAGCAGAGTGACCTATACAACATCCCAATATTTCCAAAATCATGTTTGGGAATCAATAAAAGAAGAGGCGCAGGAAAGCGGTGTAAAACTTGTTTTGTATATGGATCCGGGCGGAAAAGTAGCGGCGGCACAGATTGGAGAACCAAGCTATACGACTGGATATTTGGTTCAGGCTGCAATGGAAAACAACGATTTGATTTTGCGTATTGTGACAAGCGGTAACAAGACGAAAAAAGAAACACAGCAATATGCGATTAGCAATACTGCAAAAATTGATGGAAAAGCCGTGAAAAAAGATGCTATTTTACAAATGCTGAAGGACAATGTTGCCCCGATTCAAGTTGGAAAACCGGAGCATATGATGATAAACGCAGAAATAGCGCAGCCCATTCGTTTTGAAATTAGTGGCACCTCTAAAAATACAAATTTACCTATGATTAAAAACTTGGATGTTGTACCGGCAGAGGAAAGCTATCTGTTCCAGGAAGATGGGACAGCGGGACATGGAGCGAAAAGATATATTAATACGACTTCGGAGAAAGGGTTTGGAAGCAGTATTAATGCGATTGATTTCACAATTTCAACGTCAGCGACAGTGATTTTACTGCCAAACAATCGCTATGAAACACAATATTATCAGATTGGAACCCTAAGTTCGCTGTCAACGAAATATTTAAAAGCAAATGAGTCTTATAATGTAGAGCCATATTTGATTCCAAAAGCAGAAGGCGGAGAAGAAATTGGTATTGTTGTAATTTACTATGAAGATACCTATGCAACAGCAGCAGTTAGTTCTCCTGTGGCGATTGTAAAAGAAATCAAAGATGCGCTTGATGCAGATGGTCAGCCGGTGAAAAAGCTTGAAACAATTTCTGCATCTACATCAGCTAGTACGTCATCTTCCATGACATATACAGCGGAAATATCTGAAGTGCTAAATGCAAAACACTATGGCGCGGAAGATGGCGATCCAGTCTATGAGGTAAAAACAGGAGATATTATTACATTCGGTAAGACAATGGATGACCAAAATATTTGTAACATACAAATCCTCTTTGATGTGAGTGAGCGTAATAATGTGAATCAACAAAAGCATTTGCAATTGAAAGAAAGCGGCAATGTGCATAATGATGATGAAACGGAAGCGCATTATCGTATTGTGTTAGGAAAAGTTACATCAATACCGGATGGAACTACTGCACAAATGCGAGCAAGAATTTATGTTGATGATGATAGTATAACGGAACAGTTAAGAAATGTTACCGTTAATGTAGAAAATAAAACGATTTATGGCTATGATCCGGAAAATGTAAACGATAAACCGAGTTCTCAGGATGAGGATAAAAAGACTCTGAAATTTATGGAATATGCAGAAGTCGGTGATTATGTGTTTATTTTCCAGACGGCGAGCACAGAGCGGTTTACTTATGTGATAAAGAATCGAAACATTGTTTCCGGACAGATGGACATAGATACAGGAAAAGAACAAACTGAAATATCTTTCGGAAATGCAAATGAACAACAAGCTGGCGATGAACAATCTGAATTTCTGGAGGAAGAACAAACAGATGAAGAGCTGTTAGAAAATGATATAGTGTCACCAGATGGAGAGACAGAGGATGCTATTGTTCCTTCAAAGGATACGGAAGAAGCCGAAGGCGATAGTACAGAAGAATCTGATGAAGAAACAGATGAAACGGCAACGGAAGGGGAAACAGATCCGACAGAAGCGTAGCCAGAGAAATTTGGTGAGAGTATAGAAACCACCGAATCATGAATAATTTAAATAGGCTGCCAGAAGGCAGCCTATTTTACTGAAAAATAGAAAAGAAAAAGGGTTGGGTACATATAATCTGTGACAATGTAGTAGATGTCTGTATAGAGTAAACCTATGATTTTTTTAATATGGTGAAAGGAATGGTGAATATCAATATGAAAAGAAAGTATATGATTCAAAAAACGGAGGAAATGAATATTACAATGCACGCAAAATGTTGGGATGATGTTGTAGCGCTAAGTATTGACCAATATCCATGGGATGAAAATGGATATAAACCGATAACGGAGGCAAAACTAATTTATAATGAAAATGGCATTGCAGTTTTGTTTCAAAGTGATGAAACAGAAGTGTTGGCACGGTTTACAGGAATTAACGAACCGGTATGTAAAGACAGTTGCGTGGAACTATTTCTCAATCCGAATCCAACAGGCAGTGCGGATTATTTAAATATCGAAGTAAGTGCGGCGGGCGGAATTCTCATTGGAAAAGGACCGGTTCGCGGCAACAGAAAAGATTTAGATACCATTGTACCTGAGCAGTTTCAGATTGAAAAAGAAATCCGAAAGGATGGCTGGGCATTAAAATTGTTTGTGCCATTCGCTTTCTTGGAAGAACAGTATGGAACAATTGAAAAAGAAATGGGTGGAAATTTACAAAAATGCGGCGATGATACAGTGCACCCGCACTTTGGATGCTGGAATCCCATTGTTGCGCCACAGCCGGATTTTCACCGTCCTGAATGTTTTGGTGAACTGGTGTTGGAAGCATAAAGTTTAGAAAGTGAGAAAGACCGTATTGCGATAAGAAAATAGTACCATTGACCCATGTGGGCGGATTGCCTACATGGGTCAATGGTATTTATTTTATAAAGATAAGACTACTGTATGAAAGGTAGTACCGTTTTTTGGGTTGCGATAAAATAATGTTCTATATATAAACCGTATTCCCGCAACTTTATCATTAAAATCTATTGATACGAAGGCAGAATAAAACAAATTATAGAAAAAACTTCCCTGAATCTTCCAACGAATGTCAAGGATAAAACAATTGTTCCGGTAAATACTAAAATTTGAAAAAAGCTCTCACCTGAATGGAAATGGTGGAGAACGGCATTGGATGGAGGATGAATATGCTATCGACGGTCATATTGCTGGTACAACTATTATTTACTTTTATTATTGGCATTTATTTTTTTGGTATGCTAAAAGAAAAGTCCGTGACAAAAGACGCAGTGAAAACACAAAGCAAACGAGAAATGGAGAAGTTAAACAAGCTTCGTCAAATCCATTTGACCAAACCGCTTACTGAAAAAACGAGGCCAACAAGTTTTGATGAAATTATGGGGCAACAACAGGGAATTCGGGCGCTCAAAGCGGCGCTTTGCGGAACCAATCCGCAGCACGTTATTATTTATGGACCGCCCGGCGTGGGAAAAACAGCAGCCGCCCGGCTGGTTTTGGAGGAAGCCAAAAAAAGTTTACTATCTCCGTTTGGACCAGAGGCGCGGTTTATTGAAACAGACGCAACAACAATGCGGTTTGATGAACGCAACATTGCCGATCCACTGATTGGTTCTGTACATGACCCTATCTATCAAGGAGCGGGCGCTTATGGACCAGCTGGTATCCCGCAGCCTAAACCGGGTGCAGTGACAAAAGCAAACGGCGGAATATTGTTTATTGATGAAATAGGAGAATTGCATCCTATTCAAATGAATAAGCTGTTGAAAGTCTTGGAAGATAGAAAGGTATTTTTGGAAAGTGCCTATTATAACATGGATGACACTAACATTCCACGGCATATCAGAGACATTTTTGATAATGGATTGCCGGCAGATTTCAGGTTGATTGGTGCAACAACGCGTTCTCCGGAAGATATTCCATCTGCGATTCGATCCCGCTGTGTGGAAGTGTTTTTTAAAGACTTGGATATGGAACAACTGAAAAAAATTGCTGAGAATGCGGCAGCAAAAGGTGGATTTTCGCTATGTCAGGGTGTGTGTGATTATATTGCCCGCTATAGTCAAAATGGACGTGACGCTGTGAATATGGTACAGATTGCTGGAAGCGTTGCTATGGTGGAAGGACGTACGAACGTGACACTTGAGGACGCACAATGGGTTGCGGAAACAGGAAAATATAGTCCGCGTATGCAGCATGATATTTCAGGAGAATGGGAAGTTGGGTGTGTGAATGGGCTTGCAGTAACAGGAACATCCGGTGGCGTACTGATGGAAATTGAAGCGGATATCAGCGAAGGAAGCGGTATAGAGCTGTGTGGCATTACGGAACAAGAGACCATTGAATCAGGAAACCGGAAACTGTGCCGGATGTCCACTGCGAAGGCTTCTGTTCAAAATGCTATTTTATTGTTATATAAATTTTTCCATGTTGATATTCGCCATAAACACATTCATATTAACATACCAGGTGGTATGCCGGTGGATGGACCGTCTGCAGGAACTGCAATTTTGTGCGCTTTATATTCAGCAGCAACGGGAAAACCGGTCGATTCCCATATCGCTATGACTGGCGAGGTATCTATGACAGGAAAAGTGAAACCTGTTGGCGGTGTTTATGCCAAAATTGAAGCGGCACAAAATGCAGGTGCCGAAAAAGTATTTATTCCAGCAGACAATTGGCAGGAAACGTTTGCACATTTTTCGGTTCAGGTGGTAGCAGTGGACCGTATTACTACATTAATGCAGGAAATTTTTCAGCCGCAGACAGCGATACTTGGAGCAGAATCCATGATGTCGGCAAGTCCGGGCGAGGCAATGCCGTCCTAAAAGAAAATCAGAAAACGAATCTGTGGAAAAGAGAAGACACAGATTCGTTTTTTGATGGTAGTATATCATCTCTTGGCGCGAGCGATAGTATTCTAAAATGAATAAATAGGCATACAAAAATGCCGCCCTCTTTTCAAAAAGTGAAGAGGGCGGCATTTTTGTATCATGTGACATTAGGAATCTTCGCTATCAGACAGTCTTTGTAATGCATATTCTCTGTCGCTTGCAAAAAGACTGTGAATCAGACCGGAATCTAACATGTCTTTCACGATAATTAGCAATGCAGGACCGAGAATCACACCGATAAATCCAAAAATTTTTAGACCAACATAAATAGACATAATCGTTAAAATCGGCGGCATACCAATTTGCATACTAACCAGTTTGGGTTCCAAAAATTGACGGATACCGAGCGCCGCCGCATAAGCGATGATTAACAAAATCGCTTTGAGATAATTGTGCGTCAAAAGCGAAATAAGCGCCCATGGGATGAGGATACCACCCGTACCCAGAAACGGTAGTGCGTCAAAAAAGGAAATGACGAACGCCAGCAATGTTGCATAAGGTTGGTGCAGAATTGCAAACCAAATCCGTAGTTCTACAAAGGTAATACACATCAGAATTGCCTGCGCTTTAACATACGCGCCGACTGCGAAAAACAGGGAATGTTTCATACGACGAGCATTATGCAAAAAGAATTTTGGCAATTTTTTCTTGAGCATTTGCATGATTTGTGGGCGTTCGCTGCTGACAAAATAGCTTGACAGCAAAAATACCAAAAATGCAATAACGGCACTTGGAATTCCCGAAAGGAAACTCGTGGTGAAATTCACAGCACCTTGCGTCAGACTTTGCAGTAAAGTCCAGAGCCAGTCTGTAATATTGGCGGTGATGCCCTGTAGCATTTGTTTCACATCAGGAGAGAGCCAGCGCATGGAAGTAATAAAATAATCATAATATTCCATGAAATTCGCTTGAATTTCACTATAGTGTGTTATTAATTCTTTAATTTCTTTAATGCCCTTGTTCACTAGCAATGCAATCAGTAGGGATAAAACTGCCACTGCCAACAGCAAGATGAATGCACTGCCGATTTTACGGGGGATTTTGCACCTCTGTTCACAAAAGCGTACCAGCGGTTCAATTAGCGAGGACAGTAAAAATGCCAAAATAAATGGTAAAAATAAAACCAACACTTTCGGTAAAAGAAAATATCCTGCCAGAATAATAGCCACCATATAAAGAATACAACGTACTGCTTTTTCATGCCGGTTTGGTATAATAGACAAGCGCATCACCTCCTCACAGAAAATGGCTTATTGATAGATACTTTTTACTTTTTCAGGAACAGATTCATCAATTGATGACCGGGTTCAATCAATACGTTTGTTTTTGATGCTTCCTTTTCCGAATAAGTCCAATTATGCTGTTGCACATCATTACTGCGGTAAATCAAAAACGGTACGGCATCGCGTGTATGCGTCCGTAGAGAAAGCGGCGTTGGATGGTCGGGCAGAACCATGATGCTGTAATCTTCTCCTAGTTTTTCTAATTCAGGCAATAAATATGCAAGAACGCGACTGTCTAAATATTCAATAGACTTGATTTTATTTTCCGTTTCATTACGGTGCCCGCATTCATCGGGCGCTTCAAAATGCAGATAGACAAAATCGCTACCGCGCCCCAGAGCGTTGATGGCAGCCTTTGCCTTACCCTCAAAATTGGTGTCAATGTTTCCGGTTGCGCCTTCTACTTCAATTACTTCCATATCAGCACAAACGCCGATCCCTTTGACTAAATCCACGGCAGAGACAACACTGCCGCGCAGACCGAATTTCTCCTGAAATGTATCCAAGTGTGGTTTTTCCCCTTCGCCCCAAATCCAAATAGAGTTAGCAGGACGCAAACCACGGGCACGACGCTTTTCGTTGATAGGATGATGGTTCAGTAGTTCATAGCTGCGTTTCATATAATCAGAAATCACATCGCTATTCGGACCTTTCGGTAAATAGTCCGTCACCTTGCGCAGTGTGATGTCGTGCGGTGGCGTCAAGTCAAAATCCAGCGGCACGCCGTTCCAAACCATTAAATGTCGGTAGGAAATACCACCATAAAAATGGATTACGTCTGTGTCAAATGCTTTTGCTAAATCCGCAATCAGCGTGTGTGCTTCCTCGGTGGAAATTTCATCGGAAGAATAGTCCACCATAGTTTTTTCTTCATAAGGCTCATCTTCTGAAAGCGTGACAAAATTGCAGCGAAATGTGATGTCTCCATCTTGCAGTGGCACGCCAATGCTGGCAGCTTCCAACGGGGAGCGCCCGGTATAATACTGGTGCGGAGCATATCCCATGACAGACAGGTTTGCAACATCGCTGCCTGGCTTATATGCCTCCGGTACCGTTTTCACCAGTCCAAGCTGTCCCTGTGCAGCAAGCTTGTCCATGAGTGGCTTTTTTGCCAACTCCAGCGGTGTTTTGCCGTCATACGCCTCCAGCGGGTAGTCCGCCATACCATCGCCCAATACAACAATATATTTCATTTTAAATGCACCCTTTCTAGTTTTCTTCATCAATATTAATTTCTTTTGCCACAATATAGAGCGGGCGGTCTTTACTTTCCTCATAGATACGGGCAATGTATTCACCTACAACGCCGAGCGAAAGCAATTGAATACCACCAAAAAATGCAATGGTCGCCATTAGGGACGCCCAGCCGCCGGAAGTGGCAGCAGGGAAGAAAATTTTCCCTAAAACTGCATATAAAAAGAGCAAAATGGCAATGAAAGTCGCAATGAATCCGAGTAGCAAAACCAAACGTAAGGGTTTGACAGAAAAAGAAACAATTCCGTCGCTGGCGAATTTCAGCATTTTTTTGAGTGGATATTTGGTTTCGCCCGCAAACCGTTCGTCACGTTCATATTCAATTGGAATCTGCGAAAAGCCAATCCAACTCACCATACCGCGGATAAAACGGTTGCGCTCCGGCATGGTTTTGAACACTTCTGCCACTTTCCTGTCAATAAGACGAAAGTCACCAGTATCCGTCGGAATTTGGATATCTGTCATGGCGTCTAAGAACCGGTAGAAAAATTTGGCTGTAATCAGTTTGAATTTACTTTCGCCTTTGCGTTTTTTGCGCTTCGCATAGACCACCTCATGCCCTTGCTGCCAGAGTTCGACCATGTTGGGAATCAGCTCCGGTGGGTCTTGCAGGTCAGCATCAATGATGACGAGAGCATCACCCTGCGCTTTGGCAATTCCAGCGGTAACTGCTGCTTGATGTCCAAAATTACGGGCAAAGCTGACAACCTTCACGCATTTGTCCGCTGCTGCAATTTCCTCCAGAAGCGGCAGCGTTTTGTCGGTGCTACCATCATTGACAAATATCAATTCATAGTGGTATTTGTTATGTAAAACGCCCTGCAGACGCTTGTAGCATTCCTGCACAACTTCTTCTTCAAAGTACATAGGTACAACAACGGACAATAAAAAATCCTGCATGGGGTTCATCCTTTCTGAAATTGTTAATTTTTTACATTTTGGGGTTTCTACATTTAATCATACCATAATATTATCCAATAAGCAAGGAAAAAACGGTAGTTTTTTATTCATAATGATAATTTTGGGGATGTCCCCTTGCTTTTGTATACAGTTTATGTTAAGATATACGGCATAAAGACTTTTGTTTTTGGTGGGTGAACACGCATGGAGAAAAAGCAACAGCTTATGCTGGTAGACATGACGATTTTACCTAAGGTATATCACGGCGTTTTAAAAGCCAAGCAGTATTTGAGCAGCGCACAGGCAGCTACCGTTCATGAGGCGGCAGAAATGGCGGGTATTAGCAGAAGTGCATATTATAAATATAAGGACTATGTGTTTCCGTTTTATGAAATGAAAGATGAACAGATTGTCACGCTGTTTTTTATTTTGACAGACCGTACAGGTGTTTTATCGGAAATTCTGGCTGTTTTGGCAAGGGCGCAGGTCAATATTCTCACCATCAATCAGAACTTGCCGGTAGACGGCATGGCGGATTTGACAATATCCTTAAAGACCCCACATCTTTCGGCGGGGCTGCAGGAAATGCTGGATGCGCTGAAATTGGTACCGGGTGTGAAAAAAGTAGATACAATAGCGAGAGGATAGAGGGAGGAAAAGATATGTCAAAGGTAGCGATATTAGGATTTGGAACCGTTGGTTCCGGTGTATATGAAATTATTAAAAAGAATCATGACAGTATTGCGCGCAAGGTGGGAAAACCGATGGAACTGGGGCGCATTGTGGATATCAGAGATTTTCCTGGACATGAAGCGGAAGCGTTTTTCACAAAGGATTTTAATTGTGTGTTAAACGACCCCGAAATAGATATCGTAACAGAAGTTATTGGCGGACTGCATCCTGCATATGAATTTACCAAGCAGCTTTTAGAAGCGGGAAAAAGCGTTGTCACGTCCAACAAAGAACTGGTGGCAACACACGGCGCGGAGCTGTTGGCAATTGCAAAGGAACATGGCGTGCACTATATGTTTGAAGCAAGCGTAGGGGGCGGTATTCCGATTATTCGTCCCATGCACCAATGTTTGGCGGCAAATGAAATCAGTGAAATTATTGGTATTTTAAACGGTACTACAAACTATATATTAACAGAAATGATTCAAAAGGGCAAAAGTTTTGAAACAGCGCTAAAAGATGCGCAGGAAAAAGGATATGCGGAAGCGAATCCGGCGGCGGATGTGGAAGGAAAAGATGCTTGCCGCAAAATTGCGATTTTGTCCTCTTTATCGTTTGGATATCAAGTGGATGCGGATAAAATTCCAACTGAGGGAATTACCAAAATTACGCTGGATGATGTCAAACTGGCGGAATCTATGGGATATGTGATTAAGCTGATAGGCTGCAGCAAACGCATGGGCGATAAGATTATGGCATATGTTAGTCCGGTGCTGATTCCGGAAAATCATTCGTTGGCAGGGGTAGTAGATGTATTTAATGCCATTATGATTAAAGGTGATTCTATCGGCGATGTGATGTTTTATGGACGCGGTGCAGGAAAACTGCCGACGGCAAGCGCTGTGATGGCGGATGTGATTGACTGTGCACGTAATGAAGAGGTGACGCATCCCATCATATGGAAAAAGAGCGACAAAGAAATTTTGGAGCGCACAGAGGAAAATGAATGCGCTATGTATGTGCGGTTGAAACATACATCGGCACAGCAAGCGAAAGAAGTTTTTGGCGATGTGGAATTTTATTATCTGCCGGGAGATGACAGTGAAGCAGCGTTTATCACGAAAAAGATGAAGGAAGGCGACTTCCATAAAAAAATTGCTGCTGTGCAGGATGTACAGCAAATCATGCGGGTAAGATGCCAAGATTAAAATAGAGGAGGAAATAGTAGTGGCGTTAATTGTACAGAAATTTGGCGGCAGCTCCGTAGCTGACAAAGAACGAGTCATGCGGGTTGCAAACAGAATTGTCGATACGTATAAAGAAGGAAATTCTGTGGTGGTGGCAGTGTCCGCCCAAGGGGATACAACGGATGATTTAATCGCAAAAGCACAAGAAATCAATCCGAATGCTTCCAAACGGGAGATGGATATGCTGTTGTCTACAGGAGAACAGATTTCCATTGCTTTGCTGGCAATGGCGATTGAAAGTTTAGGGTATCCGGTTGTTTCCTTGACAGGGCGGCAGGCTGGTATCAAATGTGATTCCAACTATGGTAGCGCAAAAATTGATACCATTCAGGTGCAGCGGTTGAAAAACGAACTGGATCAAAAGCGAATTGTCATTGTAGCAGGTTTTCAGGGCGTCAATAAAGCGGATGATGTTGTCACACTGGGGCGCGGCGGCAGCGACACTACGGCAGTTGCGCTGGCAGCGGCGCTGGGCGCAGATGTGTGTGAAATTTTCACGGATGTGGACGGTGTTTATACAACA
>CATIYX010000141.1 GCA_949739095.1 uncultured Clostridia bacterium
CGGCGCGGCAGTAGTATCTGCGCAGGGAAACGGTCCCTATATCACCCACGTCACCACCGGTAAGGTCGTGGATATGGGTATCAGCGATGTCAACAACATGGGCGCTGCCATGGCGCCCGCCGCTGCGGATACCATTGCTGCCCATTTTCAAGATACCGGTTTTACTCCAAACGATTACGATTTAATCATAACAGGCGATCTTGGCATGGTGGGTCGTCAATTAAACATTGACCTACTGAGTCAGCAGGGCTATGAAGTATCTGATGTTATTGATGACTGTGGCTGCATGATTTATGATTTTGAAACGGAAGATGTTCATGCAGGTGCAAGCGGCTGTGGTTGCAGTGCGAGCGTTTTCTGTTCCAAATTAATTCATGAGTTGCGCACTGGCACATTAAAGCGGCTACTGTTTGTCGCAACCGGCGCACTTATGAGCACAACTGCACTCAAACAGGGAGAAACAATTCCTTGCGTTGCACACGCCGTCCGTATTGTTACGGACAAAGCGAACTAACGGGAAGGAGGAAATGAGTATGACATATTTATGGGCTTTTATTGTCGGCGGCATTTTATGTGTTATCGGACAGATTTTAATTGACAAAACCAAATTGACGCCGGCACGTATTTTGGTTGTCTATGTTGTCGCTGGCGTATTCCTTACGTTGGTGGGTGCTTATGAACCATTGGTTAAACTTGCCGGCGCTGGCGCAACCGTTCCGCTAACAGGTTTTGGATATTCACTTGCAAAAGGCGTGATGAAAGCGGTGGAGGAACATGGTTTGTTAGGCGTTCTCACAGGCGGTCTCACCGCAACAGCGGGTGGAATCGCTGCAGCAGTGGTGTTCAGCTTAATTGCCGCACTTATTTTCAAATCAAAAGAAAAATCCTAATATGATAATTGTCCGTTCTCAGAAGCGCACATGATTTCTTTTGACATACGTTACATGTATGCTAGTGAGAATAACACCCCAGTATCGCAACAGGTACTCTTATGCTCCACGAATAAAATATGTGTTTTCTTGGAGAATGGATGGCAATTACAATAAATTCAAAAAACTCTCAAAAAGCAGGTCTTATTGCTCGCCTTTTGAGAGTTTTTTATATCCTTGTTTCCTGTTATATTCCATTTGACTTTCTTTTTATGCTCGTTATCCTATCCTCCTATGCTCTCCCCACCATTCCTTAAAACCATTTTTCAATATGATGTGCAACGCCGCGGGCGTAGGCTGCAAAATATTTTCCGAACGTTATGCGCCACCAAATGTCCCGCCGTTTTCGTCCAGTGTTTTCTTAAACATAATTTCTTCTGCTTCCTGTCCTGGCGGAAAAAATGCTCCAGCTCTGATATAACCTAGCTTTTCATAGAAAAACTGCGCTGTCTCATCCGCCTGGGTCGAGGTCATAACATCTCGATATCCTAGCTGTTTCATCTGCTGCTGCCAGCATGCCATAGCATGTCTGCCATATCCTTTTCTCTGACAGTCCGGCGCAATAAAAAGCAATTCCAAAAACGGAATACTCTGCCAGAAGAAACTATAACGCAGCACACCGATGATTTCATTTTTCAAACATATAGCATAAACATGCCCCTGCCGAATGCAATCAGTCAATGTCTTTGCCGCAATATGTCCGTCATATTGTAATAGTTTTGCTATCTCTTTTTCTTCTGCCTGTCTGATTTGTATTTCCATATAGCATCCCTCCTTCTCTCATTCTACCACATTTACAAAAACTTGTATAGTCTACATTTCTTCGGTACTAACTTTCCCACTCTTTTCATATAAATAAACTATGTCCACAAATGAAAATAACGCTGTCAGATACATAATACGTATCTGAACGAACCGCGTATACTTTTGCTATTTGAGAATGTTTATTGATATAATAGGGAGGGAGACCATCTATGAAAACCAATGCTGCCGGCGCATTTCGGCTTGCCTGTGTCTATACCGGCGCAGTTTTAGGCGCCGGATTCGCTTCCGGACAGGAAATCTGGCGTTTTTTCGGACGGTTCGGCTGGTGGGGATTTTGGGGAATGTGCCTGACCATCTTATTTTTTGCCTTTGTCGGCTGCGGAATGTTTTTAAAAATTTACCGGTTGGCATTGTCCTCCTATACCGATTTTTGTGAAGAGCTTTTCGGTAAAAAATCCGGAAAATTCTTTTCCGTTTTCGGAAATTGTTATATGGGGGCAACTTTTTGTATCATGCTATCCGGTAGCGGCGCACTGTTCCAACAAGAATTACATTTCCCCTATTTTGCCGGAACTGTTAGCATGGCGGCTATCTGCTCCGTTGTTTTTCTTTTTGGTATTCGCGGAACCGTTGTTGCTAATACCATTCTTACGCCTATTATGGTATTGGGTATGGTGGCTTTGGGCGCCTATAAATTACTATTTGGCGACCAAAGTGTGATGAATGCCCTGCATGAGCTTATCTGTATCAATGATAACTGGTTGCTCTCCGCTTTGGTTTATATCAGCTATAACCTCATTAGTATTCCTGCGGTTGTCTGTGGCATGAAAAAATATATGCCAAATGCGGCTACTGCTATTTGGGGTGGTTTACTGGGCAGTATTTTTATCGGTGCGTGTGGACTTTCGATTTATTATGTATCACTCTATCCCGATTTCTATTTGACGCAAATGCCAGCGCTCACCTATGCTGCGTTTATGGGAAAACATTTCAAATTGTTTTACGGGCTTACCATCTATATTGCCATGTTGACCACCGCTATCTCCTGCGGGCAAGGTGTGTTGGGTTTGGCTCCGGAAAGCAAACGCCTGCCCTATACGTTTCTGCTTTGCGGAAGCTGCTGTATATTAGCGTTGCTTGGTTTTTCTACGCTGGTAGGTTATCTTTACTCCTTTTTCGGCTATGTTGGACTGTTCATTACTGCAATTGTATGTAAAGAATGCATAAAAGAATTTAAAATCCAGCGTATTTTATAGTATTTGGGCGTTATTTTATGAAACTATACTCTAATCCACTCCTATGACCGTTTATCGCTTTTTCTAATAGTTTACAAATGTTCTGATTTCCTATATAATATTGTTTTGTAATATAAATGGATATTTTTGTCCGTTGATATTGCAATTACGCCGGGGTTTGGCGCAGTTTGGTAGCGCGCATGGTTTGGGACCATGAGGCCGCGGGTTCAAATCCCTCAACCCCGACCATTTGAAAAAACCGTCAAAAGATGAGACGGTTTTTTTCTCACCCGCCATTAGCACTCATCTCGAAAGAGTGCTAACAAAGCATTCGTTTACTACAAAGGAGGAAGCAGTATCATGGCAAAGGGAACCATTCAAGTCCATACAGAAAATATATTTCCCATTATCAAAAAATGGCTATATTCCGACAAAGATATCTTTATCCGCGAATTGGTATCAAACGGCTGCGATGCGATTGCAAAGCTGAAGAAACTGGTCGGTGTGGGCGAAGTGCAGGTAGAGGATAATCCACAGTATGCCGTTACAGTAACAGTAGATAAAGAGAATAAAACACTTACATTTTCTGACAACGGAATTGGTATGACTGCAGAAGAAGTGGAAAAATATATCACTCAGGTGGCATTTTCCGGCGCAGAAGAATTTTTAAGCAAATATAAAGATGATAACACCATCATCGGGCATTTTGGGCTTGGGTTCTATTCTGCATTCATGGTGGCGGATAAAGTGGAAATCCATACGTTGTCCTACCAGCCCGGTGCAAAACCGGCATTTTGGAGCTGCGAAGGCGGCACCGACTATGAACTCACTGAGGGTACACGCACAGAGCGCGGCAGCGATATAATTCTACATATTGCCAATGACAACGAAGATATGCTAAATTTCTATACGGTGGAAAGTACACTGCACAAATATTGCAGTTTTCTTCCTACCAATATTTATTGCATTGATGCAAATGCAGCCAAAGAAGAGAATACGGCAGAAAATGAGACAACAGAAGACGTACCAAAGGAACCCACCCCAATTAACGACCCGAATCCACTTTGGTTGAAACAACCTTCAGAATGTACAGATGAGGAATATATTGACTTTTATCATAAAGTCTTTTTCGATTTTACACCCCCTTTGTTTTGGATTCACCTCAACGTAGACTATCCATTCAATCTGAAAGGCATTTTATATTTTCCTAAACTAAAACATGAAATGGATTCTTCTACCGGTCAAATAAAACTCTACAATAATCAGGTATTTGTCGCAGATAATATCAAGGAAGTGATTCCGGAATATTTAATGCTGCTCAAAGGCGTTATTGACTGTCCGGATTTACCGCTGAATGTGTCTCGCAGTTTTCTGCAAAACGATGGGTATGTCCGCAAGGTGTCTGAACACATCACAAAAAAAGTTGCAGATAAGCTAACTTCTATGTTTAAAACCGACCGTCCTTCCTATGAAAAATATTGGGATGACATCAGTCCGTTTATTAAATTTGGCTGCATGAAAGATGAAAAATTCTTTGACCGTATCGGCAGCAGTATTCTCTACAAAACGACTGATGAAACCTATGTGACGCTGGAAGAATATCTGGACAAGGCGAAGGAACAGCATGAAAACAAAGTCTACTATGTCTCTGACCCGAAACAGCAGGCACAATATATTTCTATGTTTCAGGAAAATGGACTGCAAGCCGTAATTTTGCCCCATGTTTTGGATACACATTTCATTAGTTTTGCAGAATATAAAAATAATGCTGTAAAATTTGAGCGTATTGACGCCGGACTTGCTGATTCTCTAAAAAATGATTCTGTAGAGCAATCGGAAGAACTGATTCAATTATTTAAAGATATCTTACAAGACGACCAACTCAAAATTGAATTGACGTCATTAAAGAACGAATCGGTTCCTGCCATTGTCACGCTGGATGAACAATCCCGCCGTATGGAGGAAATGAGCAAAATGTTCGGCGGACCTATGATGGCAGGCGGACCTGCACAAAAAACGTTGACGCTGAATATGGCAAATCCTGCCGTACGTGCACTCGCAGGCTGTGAGGACAAGGAACTTGCTGATTTAACTTGTCACTATATTTATGACATTGCAACATTGGCACAAACACCGCTAAACGCTGAACAAATGACAGAATTCATCTCCCGTACAGGACAGGTTTTAAACAAACTATTTCAATAAGTGTGGGAGGACTCTATACGGTTTCTAACACACTTATAGCGAAATAATACATTCCGGTGCAGCGTCTCCCGTTGACGCTGCCTCGGCTTATATATAGGAACTCTTTTTTGATTCCTTCTTAAAATTTCAAACCGATTTTAAGGAGGAAACAACATGTATCAAACTACTATTTCCAAAGAACGTTTTGCAGATATGCAAAAGAAACTCATTGCCTATATCAACGCTAAAAAGGAGTTTGACGGTAAAGTTATTCAAAACGACAAATGGTATCGCGCACAGCATTGGGATTTTGTGCGCGGCAACACAGAAATTCCTGAAACAACCACATCATTTTTATTCAACGCTCTTGCTTATAAACATGCGGAGATTATGGACAACTTTCCCTCTCCTAATATTTTAGCAAGAGAGGAAAACGATGTGCCGCAGGCTGATATGCTCTCTCAAATCATCCCATTTGAGTTAGACTCCTGCAACTTTAAAAGCACCTTTTCTAAAGCAACCTGGTACAAATTGAAAAATGGCGTCGTTCCCTACGGTGTGTTTTTCAATCCAGAGCTGAATGGCGGATTGGGTGACATTGATATCCAACGTCTGGATATTCTCAACATCTTTTGGGAACCCGGCGTAGAAGATATTCAAAACTCCCGCTATTTGTTCCTTGTCAACATGGTGGATAACGATGAACTCCGTACCCTCTATCCCCATGCCGGTGATGCATTGAGACAGGAAGGTCTGCTCAGTATTCAGTCGCGTGAACAACATGTGGATTTTCATGAAAAATCTCTGGTGGTGGACTGCTATTACAAAGTAGTGCAGCCCGATGGAAAAAAGATACTTCATATGACCAAATTTACCGGCGATACCGTGCTTGATAGCAGTGAAGACCGTCCGCAGACAGCGCAGAGCGGACTATATGCTCATGGCCACTATCCTGTTATCTTTGATGTGCTCTATCCGATGGATGGCACACCTGTTGGTTTTGGGTTGATTGACCTATCCAAAAACTGTCAAACCTATATTGACAAACTGGATTCTATCATCTCCGAAAACGCACTGATTTCTGGAAAAGTTCGCTGGCTGGTACGTGATAACGGCGGCATCAACGAAGAGGAACTGCTGGATTTATCGCAGGATGTTGTACATGTAACAGGCAGTCTGCGCGATGAAAACGTCCGTGAATTTCAGGCAAATCCACTTGACCCTTATATTATTCAACACCGTTTAAACAAAATTGAGGAACTGAAAGAACTGACTGGAAACCGTGATTTTATGCAGGGCGGCTCCTCCGGCGGCGTTACGGCGTATGGTGCCATTGTAGCGCTACAAGAGGCAGGAAACAAACTGTCTCGTGATATTATTAATAACACCTATGAAAGCTATAAGCAAATTATTTATATGTGTATTTCTCTGATTCGACAGTTCTTTGATGAAGACCGCCAAATCCGCATCACAGGCGAGGATGGCAGCCGGAGATATATCAAATTTTCTAACAAGGATTTGCTCGGTGAAAGCGTAGAAGCACCGGTGTTTGACATTAAAATTCTACCGGAAAAATCCAATCCTTTCACACGCCTGTCGCAAAATCAAATGGCGCAGGAATTTTATAATATGGGCATATTCCGTCCTGAAAATGCCAAACAGGCAATTATGACATTGAGCATGATGAGTTTTGAAGGGAAAGACAAGCTCATTCATGAACTGGAACAAATGCTGCAGGAACAGGAATTAGTCGCTGCACAGACGCCCTCCGCGTCAACATCTTCCGACAAGAGCGGCAGTACGCAAGCATAAATAGATTTCATTAGAAAAGGCAGGTATCATACCTGCCTTTTTCTTGTATTTTCTGCACCAATATAATAACGCTATATATGTGTGGGGTCTGGTTTTTTTGGGGATAGAATTAAATTGGTAAAAATTATACCGTTTATATTAAATCTATTGGAGTAAAAAGCAAGCAGTACTGGGAATATACATTTCCAGCACTGCTTTTTCATATATACTATCTCTTTTGAGGTATGCTGAAATCCTCAGCATCTCTCTTCGTTTAAATATTCTACTCGTTTTGATGAATCAACCCTTTAGTGTATGCCTCCAGCAGTAATTGCAATTCTTCTATCTGACTTTTCAGTGCTAAGCCGATATCCGTATCTGCAACGCGCATACGAGTGGAGGTTTTTTCCACAACTTCTGTTGAAGAATGAATATCCTGTTCCTCCTCAATCGCCCGTGCTCTGGAACAAAACGGCTGGTGTGATGTCAGCAAAAGTCCATAGGAATTGTAAATCAGCGTATATCCCGCGATTCCTGTTGTTGCCTGATAGGCTTTGGACAGACCGCCGTCAATCACAAATAACTTCCCATTTGCTTTGATGGGTTTTTCTCCCGCTTTGCATTTTACAGGAACATGCCCGTTGATAATATGCGATGTTGCAGGGTCCATGCCAAACTCTTTCAAAATTCGTTCGCATAGCGTCGCGTCTTCCATCTTATCATAATAGGCGTTTTTCTTTTCTGTCCATTCCTCTTTCTCTTCAATGAAATACCTTTCAAATGTTGACATTTTGCTTTTCCCAAACAGCGGCGACTTTTTCCCACAGCCTAAATACCACAGGAAATCTTCACTGTGCTGTTTTTCCTCAGCGTCCTGTGGTAGGAAATATCCCTTGCGCGCCGTCTTGTCTGCATAGTCCAGCAATGCTTTACCGGAAAGCATTCCTTCTTCCGTTTCAAATGCCATAAAGGCGCCGTCTTCCTCCACAGGAATGCACCCATGATAGAGCAGATTACCATTGAATTTCAAATACATACCGCCTTTGGAATATAGAAAACGGATATGTTCCTGCAATTTTTCACTATGCATGAAAAATGTACGCAGTTTTTCCATCACATCAGTTTCCTCCGGCGTTAGCCGATACGGATTTTCTGGCTGAACCGTTGGAAAATGCGTGTCTTTCATTGGAAATTCTTTTCCATCCAGACGCAGCGTTCCTTTTTCAAAATCAATTTTATCCAACAGCAGTCGGTCCTCCATCTCGTAGACGGGATTGCGCCGGATAATTTCTCCTTCCAATTTAAACTGTATCACTGCAATCGCCTTATGGATTTTCGCCATGATTTCAAGGTCTTTCATGCTGTCGCCACTGCTGCCGTTCACCGTTTCTGGTAGGAAACATTCACATGGGTCATCCCGATAAACCTCCATAGCGAATGTGACAAGCGGACGCAGACTGATACCATAACCATCCTCTACCGTATCTAGATTATTATACCGCGCCGCTAAGCGCAGTACACTCGCAATACAAACCGGACTGCCTGCTGCTGCGCCCATCCACATCACGTCATGGTTTCCCCATTGCACATCAACGCAATGATAATGTTTCAGTGTTTCCATAATCAAATCCGCGCCCGGACCTCGGTCAAAAATATCTCCTAGTATGTGCAATCGGTCAATGGCAAGTCGCTGAATCAGGTGCGCCAACTCTGTAATAAACGCATCGGCGCGCCCTGTTTTAATGATAGTATCAATAATTCCAGCATAATATTTCTGTTTATTTTCCACATCTCCATGTTCATGGAGCAATTCTTCTATGATATATTCAAAATCCTTGGGCAATGCTTTACGGACTTTAGAACGCGTATATTTTGAGGCAATAATCCGACAAATTTCTACAAGGCGGTATAGCGTGATTTTATACCAATCATTCAAATATCGCTGTTCTTTTTTCACAAGCGCCAGTTTTTGCCGCGGATAATAAATTAACGTTGCCAGTGTCTTCCGTTCCGCCTGCGTCAGCGTTGTCTGGAAAGCTTCATCAATTTTACGTTTAATTACACCGGATGCGTTGCGCAAAATATGGCTGAATGCCTCATATTCTCCATGCAAATCACTCAAAAAATGCTCTGTTCCTTTAGGCAGATTTAAGATTGCATTCAAGTTGATAATTTCCGAGCTTGCTGTCTGGATATTGGGATATCTCTGAGACAGCAGCCGCAAAAATTTCAAAGTTTCCTGTTCCATATCACACCAGCCTTTCCTGTACTGTTTTCTTCTATTATAAACATTTTCTTTGCATAAGTCAACGCGTACTGCCCCATTGTTTTCGGTATAGTATCAAAACAATGAGCAGTGTCAGGCATTCCGCTGTCGGCACAGACAGCCATACGCCTGTTATACCAAGCCATACAGCAAATAGTAAAACCAGCGGCACCGGCAGCAAAAAGCCACGCAAGGCAGCATCTAAAAACGCCGCCTTTGGACGCAAAATCACAGAAAAATAAGTCGCCGCCACAACGTTAATACCGGCGAACAAAAATGCAGAAAAATACATGTGGATACCCGGCACAGTGATTTCCACAAGCGCGTCCAATCCTTCTTTATTAAACACTTCCACAATTTCCGCCGCACCTGCCGCACAAAATGCATAAAACACTCCGCCGAGCATCAATGCCAAACCTGCTGCAAGGTAAAACAGCTTTTTTAAGTCCTCCTGTTTTCCCGCGCCGAAGCTGCATCCCATAAGCGGTTGCACACCTTGACTGATACCGTTAAAGATTGCCAAGATCACCAGCGCCACATTGGCAATGATACCATATGCCGCAATAGCAACCTCACCGCTGATTGTACCAATGACAACATTAAATAGACAAATCACAATTCCGGAAGAAAGTTCTCCGATAAAATGCGGTGTGCCTGTTTTCACCACCGATACAATCCATTTTCCTGCCAGGCTTCGTCCATTCAGCCGCAAATGGTTTTCTTTTTTAAACCAATGACACAAAGAAATACTAATACTGATAACCGGCGATATTCCTGTTGCCAATGCTGCGCCGAACATTCCCATATGCAGCGGATACACAAAGAGATAGTCCAGCACAATGTTAGAAAATGAAGAAACTATCATTGCTCCCATTGCCAAATTGGGCTGTCCGTCATTGCGCACAAAACAGACCAATATCTGGCTCACTACAAATGCCGGTGCAAAAGTTCCCATCGTACGGATATAAACTGTGGCAAGCGGACGGATTCCTTCGGTTGCACCAAGCACATGGGCTATGGAATTCGGTATAGCCCATCCCAACAGCGCCAAAACGGTGCCCACGCCTACACCTAATAATATCACTGTTGTAAAAATAGACTGCAAGATTTCCTTTGATGACTTCCGTCCTATTTCAATGGAAAACAACGTTGCACCACCCATTCCCAAGAGCAGACCGCAGGCGCTAATTACCATATATGCCGGTATGACAATGTTCAGCGCTGCAAGTCCTGCGCTCCCCACACCACCTGCAATAAAATAAGTGTCTGCCAATACATAACAGGAAATCGCCAGCATACTGCAAATACTCATGGATACATATCGAAAAAATGACCGCAATAAACTTTGTTCTACCATTTTCCTCTCCTTCCTATATCTTCCTCTTTTTATGGATAAAAAAAATCGCCAGGTTTTACGTACCCCAGCAGATATTTTCTGCCGCGCCTGACGATACGGTTACAATATGCCTTTTTCAGCACAGACAGAGCGAACGCTATGCAGCGCTTCTCCTTTCTGTGCCGAAACAGTGCACCTGCTGCCCGGCGGCAGCAAAGTACAAAGGCTCTATTTTTTATGATAATTTGCGTTTTTTCTATGTTGCCAAAAATAGCTTCCAACTAAATAACTTATCATAAATGCAATTCTGCCACTGAAAATAAAACGGCATGTCCGCCGATTTCCACCCGCTGCCGGAGATCGCGGCAAAACAACGTTCCGCCACGTGACGACAACTGTCGGGCAACCATCTTCCGTTTGCCCAGTTTTTGGGACCAATAGGGAATCAGGTTGCAATGTGCACTACCTGTTACAGGGTCCTCTGGTACGCCACACTTAGGATAAAAGCAGCGGGAAACAAAATCACAAGTTTCCCCCTTTGCAGTCACAATAATGCCATCCCCTACGCTTAACGCTGCCATTTTTGTAAAATCTGGCGTTAGCTCCCGCAGAATGTGTTCCTCCGGCACGACTACCATTAAGTCGCGCGCCAGATAAGCTTCTTCCACTTCTATATGCAATGCGTCCGCCAATTCTGGAAACGGTGCAATCGGCTTGGCAGGACGCGCCGGAAAATCCAGCGTATACCGTTCTTCGTCACACACTACCGTCAGTTCTCCGCTCTGCGACTGAAACCGAATACGCTCTACAGCTGGTTCCACAAAATGGTGAATCACAAATGCGCTGGCAAGTGTTGCATGACCGCAAAGGTCAATTTCATATGCCGGCGTAAACCACCGGATGGCATATCTGTCTTTTTCTTTTAAAACAAACGCTGTTTCCGACAGATTGTTTTCCGCTGCAATACGCTGCATCAGCGATTCGGTCAACCACTTGTCCAGCACACAAACTGCTGCGGGATTCCCTTGAAACACCTGCTGCGCAAATGCATCTACAATATATTGTTTCATTTTCCTGTCTCCCAATCCACTCATGCATGTTCCACCGGATTAGTCAGCATCCCAATACCTTCAATTTCAACAGAAATGGTGTCACCTGCATGCATAGGTCCAATACCAGACGGTGTTCCTGTTGTTATCACATCGCCCGGCAGCAATGTCATCACAGAAGATACATAACTCACCAGTTCCTGCACCGGAACCAGAAACATGGACGTGTTTCCCTGCTGTCTCACCTCGCCGTTTTGCAACAGTTTTACTTCCACCTGATTGGGATTGATTTCGTCAGTAATGATGGGACCAATCGGGCAAAACGTGTCAAACCCTTTAGCACGTGTCCACTGTCCATCCTTCTTTTGCAAATCCCGTGCCGTCACGTCATTCAGGCAGGTGTAACCCAAAATATGGTCTTCTACCTGTGCAGGTGTGATATTTTTTGCCTGTTTTTTTATCACCATTGCCAGTTCTGCCTCAAAATCCACCTGCGCTGATTGGGGTGGCAATATAATTACCTCCCCCGGTCCTATTACCGCGCTGGCAGGTTTGAGAAACAGTACTGGGTCGACATGTGTTTCCTCACCCATTTCCTCAATATGCTGCCGGTAGTTCAGCCCTACTGCCACCACCTTGGAGGGACGCGGTATGCAAGTGATTTCCACCTTTTCCGGCGGTATCACTTCACCAGTCCGCGTCCATTCTCCAAATGTTCCTTTTAGCAGCGCAGCCCCCTCTTGTTCCAAAAGCGCTGCACGTGTCTGTCCCTGCCATTTCACAAAGGTCATGCGCATGTGTCCCATCTCCTTTTGTCTCTTCACTGCAGCTTTGGCATTTCTACATCCATCAAGTCGCAAATAAGCTCCCAAGCCTCTTGCCGCCCTTCCCCTGTCTGACTGGAAAACGGCAGCAATACATCATCATCCGTGAGCTGCAATGTTTCATAAATCAGTCCCAGATTTTCCTCCACCTGCTTTCTGGATAATTTATCAATTTTTGTTGCCACAACCACAGCAAAACCATGTCGATGGCGAATCCATTGCAGCATTTGTATGTCGTCCTTTGTCGGCTTATGACGACTGTCTACCAGCAAAACAGTCTGCACCAGCTGCCGGCGCGTGTTAAGATATTCTTCCATCATATGTCCCCAACGCTGTTTTTCCTGTTTTGACACCGCTGCATAACCATAGCCGGGCAAATCGACAATAAAAATCGTTTTGTCCAAATTATAAAAGTTAATTTGCGCTGTTTTCCCAGGCGTTGCACTGGTTCTGGCTAATTTTTTCCGTCCCACCATTTTGTTGATGAAAGACGATTTTCCTACATTAGACCGCCCCGCAAACGCAATTTCCGGCATGCCTGTCTGCGGATACTGCGCTTTTTTCACAGCAGAAACCGTAATATCAATATTATGCAAATTCATCAGAAGTCCTCTTTCTCATTTAAATTTCGTCCATCATCACAGCGCCCTGCCCTGGTACTTTGGAAATGATAGGCACCTCTGACTGGTCTTTTTCCACATGCCGTTTCACGCGATAGGACGCTTTTTGGAACACTTGTGCAATCACATCATCCATTGTTTCCACTGGAATGAATTTCACGTTTTGTTTCACTATCTCCGGTAAATCTGGCAAATCTTTCATATTTCCTTTCGGAATCACTACCATCTTTTTTCCCGCCTGATATGCCGCCATGGATTTTTCCTTCAATCCGCCAATGGGCAGCACCCGTCCGCGAATGGTGATTTCGCCTGTCATGGCAACGCCGCTCTTCAGCGGGCGATTCTGCAATGCAGAAATCAATGCAGATGCAATGGTAATACCGGCAGACGGACCGTCCTTAGGCGTCGCCCCTTCCGGCACATGTATATGAATATCTTTTGTTTTATAAAATGCACTGTCGATTTGTAGTTCTTCTGCGCGCGAACGAATATAGCTGATAGCGGCAAGTGCCGATTCTTTCATTACATCGCCAAGCTGCCCTGTCAGCTCCACCTTACCGCTTCCATCCATGACATTTGCTTCAATACTCAGCGTATCGCCACCAACAGCCGTCCACGCCAATCCACATGCAACGCCCGCTACGCCGTCTGCCTCCTGCACTTCTCTCTCATATTTGTGTTTCCCCAGCAATTTTTCCAAATTCCGACTGGATACTTTAACACTCTTTTGTTTCCCTTCCAGCAACATCTTTGCACTTTTACGGCAAAGTGATTGAATGGTCCGCTCCAGCTCCCGCACACCAGCTTCCCGCGTGTAGTATTCAATGATTTCTTCCACGGCGGACGATTCGATTTTGAGTTCGGATTTTTTCATGCCACACGCTTCCATACTCTTAGGCAGCAAATAGCGCAACGCAATCTGCAATTTTTCTGCTTCCGTATAACTCGTCAGTTCAATCACTTCCATGCGGTCTAGCAACGGTCGCGGTACTGTTTCTAACGTATTCGCTGTCATCAAAAACATCACGTCAGACAAGTCAAAAGGCAATTCTACATAATGGTCCTTAAACTGATAGTTCTGTTCTGCATCCAGCACCTCCAGCATAGCAGCGGCAGGGTCTCCCCTAAAATCACTCGACATTTTATCAATCTCGTCCAACAGAATTAGAGGATTGCGCGTTCCTGCCTGCTTGACAGCGCTTATAATACGTCCTGGCATAGCGCCGATATAGGTTTTCCGGTGACCGCGGATTTCCGCTTCGTCCCGCACACCGCCCAGTGAAACACGCACATACTTACGTCCTACCGCGCGGGCAATAGATCTGGCAATAGAGGTTTTTCCAACCCCGGGAGGTCCCACAAGACACAAAATAGAACCTTTTCCTTTTCCTGACAATGCTTTCACTGCCAAGTGTTCCAAAATTCGTTCTTTCACATCCTCCAGACCATAGTGGTCTGTTTCCAGTACCGCTTTCGCCTGTATCAAATCCAGATTTTCTTCCGTCTTTTCCTGCCACGGCAATGCCAGCACCAAATCCAGATAATTTTTAATCACGCCCGCTTCCGGTGTCATTGCCGGCATTTTTTTCAGCCGTTGCACTTCCTGTGTCAGCTTTTCCCGCACCTGCTTTGTAAATTCCAGTGCGCTAATTTTTGCTTCATATTCTTTGATTTCCGGCTGGTTGCCATCACCGAGTTCTTCCTCAATGACTTTGAGTTGTTCGCGCAGGTAATATTCCTTTTGATTCTTTTCAATCTGTTCTTTTACTTTGCTGCGGATTTTGCTGTCCAACTGTGCAATTTCCAATTCTTTGTTCAAAATCACGAGCAGACATTCCATTCGTTCCTGTACATCAACGCTTTCCAAAACCGCTTGTTTATCTTCCGGCTGCAGCATAATGTTTGCTGCCATCACATCCACCATCTGCCCAGGGTCCCGAATGGCTAAAATAGAGGTGACTGTCTCTGGATGGAATTTTCCTGACAACTCAAAATTCTGTTCAAACACTCGTGTAAGATTGCGCACTAATGCCTGATATTCTACCTCATCCATCCGTGCCCGTGACGGCAAAAATTCATGGATATCCGCTGCAATATAGCCTTCTGTTTCTTCAATATGTTCTAATGACGCGCGGCTGATTCCCTCTACCAACACGCGTACTACATGTTCTTCGCTTTTAACAATCTGTTTCACTTTTGCAATCGTTCCGATTTTCCCCAAATCCTCAAAATCCGGTTCTTCTATCTGCTGGTCCATCTGCAATGTTAAAAACACCAGTTGGTCTTCCACCATGGCTTTTTCCAGCGCTTTTATGGATTTTGGACGTCCTACATCAAAATGCAAGACCATGTATGGGAATACCACCAATCCCCTCAGGGGTATCAGTGGCAGTTGTTTCATCTGTTCCATATTCTATTTCATCCTTCCACGCCAAAAGGGTTATTGGCATATCCCTATTATACACGTTTCTTTCCCACAATTCAAGCCTTTTTCCCCGTATTCCAGTCATTACATAATCCAGCAAAAAGGAACAATCCAGCCGTATTCTGCCCCATCTATCAGCGTATTTGTCCATCCCCCGAAATAACATATTTCACACTGGTTAACGCTTCCAACCCCATTGGTCCGCGTGCGTGCATTTTCTGTGTACTGATACCAATTTCCGCCCCGAACCCAAATTCAAACCCATCCGTAAAGCGCGTTGACGCATTGACATAGACTGCCGCTGCGTCCACCTCCTGTTGGAAACGTCGTGCGTTAGTATAGTTTTCTGTCACAATTGCTTCGGAATGTCCACTGCTGTATCGTCCAATATGTTCAATGGCTTCCTCCAGGCTATCCACAACTTTGACCGCCAGAATAAAGTCCAAAAATTCCGTCTCATAATCCGCTTCTTCTGCTGTCCGAATAGCTGGTAGAATCTCCTGCGTCCGCGTACAGCCGCGCAGCTCTACATGATATGGCTCCATACCTGCCGCCATACGGGGCAAAAATTCTGCCGCCACATCTTTATGTACCAGCAATGTTTCCATTGCATTGCAAACACCTGGACGACTGCATTTCGCATTGACAGCGATTGCCGCTGCTTTCTCTAAATTCGCCCACTTATCCACATAGGTATGGCAGTTACCAACCCCGGTTTCAATCACAGGCACCGTAGATTCTTTCACAACTGTTTGAATCAAACCGGCACCGCCACGCGGTATCAGCAAATCTATATAATCATTTAATTTCATTAACTCTTTTGCCGTTTCTCTGGAGGTATCCTCCACAATTTGCAGCGTACCCTCCGGTAGTCCTGCCTGCTGAATTGCCTGCGACAGCACATTTACAATGCATAAATTAGACCGCAACGCCTCTTTCCCGCCGCGCAAAATAACCGCATTAGAGGTTTTCAAGCAAAGTGCCGCCGCGTCTGCTGTGACATTTGGGCGCGCTTCATAGATAATTCCAATAACGCCAATTGGTACTCGTTTTTTGCCGATTTCCAGTCCATTGGGACGCAACGTCATATGTACTGTTTCCCCGATAGGGTCCTCTAAATCTTTTATTTGCAAAATACCTTCCTGCATGGATACAATACGCTCTGGCGTTAATGTCAATCGGTCCAGCAATGCACCGCTGATTCCTTTTTCTTTTGCCGCTGCCAAATCCATTTGGTTTGCTGCCAAAATTTCCTCCATATGTTCCTGTAGCGCCTGCGCCATATTCTCCAGCGCTGTGTTTTTTATATCCGCGCCTACACACATCAACTCTTTGCTTGCCTGTCTTGCCTGCTTGCCCTTATATTCCAACTCCTGGTTCATATCTGTTCCTCCTGTCTTATTTGGGACTTCATATTTGCCCCTATTCATCACATCACGTCAGTAAAGCGTACTCTCTCACAAAAGGAATACCGATTTGTCTCTTTTCCAAAGGAATTCCCTATGCCAATTATCCCTTTCCGCAAGCTGTCGGGCTTTTATAGTCAGCGGAGCGAAAGGACTTCTTACTTGCATACTATGCACTATGTCTAGTGTATATTGTATCATGAATTATTCTCCATTTCAATAGTAGATATGTCCTAAAGTTTAATTTGTTTTTGTTGTGGGCTATCTCATCTACGCTTTTTGTATAAAAAAACTGCTACTCACATCAACCGATAGCCATTTCTCCATTACAATTGTTGGATAGGTGCTATCTATATGCCCCCTCCCCTCATATTTTTCTCAAAAAAAAGCAAAACGCCCTGCCGTAAAGGAAATACCTTTCCCGGCAGGGCGTTTTGTGCGAAAAACAAAAACTTATTTCTGGTCACAGAAATTATTGTTGTTATTGTTGTTGTTTGAATTCTGGTTGTTGTTATTGTTATTCTGGTTCTGATTGTTGTTGTTCGAGAAGTTGTTGTTGTTATTATTGCTATTGTTGTTGCGGTTATTGTTGTTTTTCATTACATTTCACCTCCAAACATTTGGTCTGGAAATAGTATGGCAAAAAAATGGGTAAACTATACATGGGACAACGCCTCTGCCGTACAAAATTTTATATGCAAAAAACTTGAAACCAGAAAAATCGGTTTTAACTTGAAACTTAGTTCGTTTCTATAATTGAATTTTTCTCCGCATACCATTATTATTCTTTAATTTATAAATATTTTTTCATAGTTTCAGCGCCAAATATTCCCCTCGTTCCTATCCAGCAAAATTTCTTAATCCTCTTTTTCTATCCTTTTTCCCGCAACACCCTGTTCCTGCCATTCCAGCTCCACCAACCTTCTATAATGAGTCGGCGCCATTCCTTTTTCACGTTTAAATGCCGTTGTAAAATAATTCTGTGTTGTATAGGATAAAATATCGCTGATTTCCTGCATGGA
>CATIYX010000142.1 GCA_949739095.1 uncultured Clostridia bacterium
ATACAGAGCTACATAAAGCAGACCCTAATATCCGTTTTGGCGTGAGCCCGGCGGGAATTTGGGCGAATCAAAGCAATATATCAGAAGGTTCGGCGACAGGTGGAAACCAGTCCTATTTTGCACATTACGCGGATTCGCGTACTTGGGTCAAGGAAGGGTGGGTAGATTATATCTGTCCGCAGATTTATTGGCAAATTGGACATGCAAGCGCGGATTATGAAACGTTGGCGCGCTGGTGGGCGCAGACGGTGCAGGGAACAGCGGTAGATTTATATATTGGCATGGCGGATTATCAGGCGGGTAACAACGACTCGTCCAGTCCATGGTATGGAATTGAAGCATTGCGCAGACAGCATATTTTAAATGAAACGCTGCCGGAGGTGAAAGGGGAGGTTCACTTCCGTTATGGTTCACTGATGGAGACGCCAGGGCTGGCAGACTATTATACCAAGGTATACCAGTTAGAAAAAGAGGAGCCGCCCGCATTGGAGCGTGAGAAGCATATGGCATATATGCAGGGAATGCAAAACGGGTTTGAACCATATGGATATTTAACACGAGCACAGGCAGCAATGATATTTGCGCGTTTGTCGGTAGGACAAGATGGAAATGCATTGTTTGACACAGAAAAAATCTATGAAACCAGTTTTTTGGATATAGAACTGGCGCAGTGGTATGCCGGTGCAGTGGGATTTATGGAACGCTATGGCATTATTAATGGGTTTCAGGATGGGTCTTTTCGTCCGGCGGAACCGGTCAGCCGTGCTCAGCTTGTCACAATGGCGACGCGGTTTGAAGGGCAATTACCAGTAGGCAATAGCCTGTTTCCGGATGTGATAGAGGGATATTGGGCGAAGGATGCTATTTGTTACGCAGCACA
The DNA here is from genome assembly GCA_949739095.1 of uncultured Clostridia bacterium. Classification (GTDB taxonomy): domain Bacteria; phylum Bacillota; class Clostridia; order RUG12999; family RUG12999; genus JAAWTG01. The sequence continues at coordinate 881 of CATIYX010000142.1, forward strand.
GCAGGGATGGGTCAGTGGGTATCCGGAAGGGACGTTTTTACCGGAACACCCCATTACACGAACGGAAGCAGTAAAAGTCATCAATCGACTGCTGGGGAGGACGCCGGACATGCAGTTTATCAGACAAGATTTATTTGGATTGCCCTTTGATGATGTGGAAACCGATTTTTGGGGCTATGCAGAGATTGTAGAAGCAGTGGTAGCGCACCGCTATGAACAGAAAGGGGAAACAGAAACGTGGACGGAGATTGTACAAGGAACATAACAATAGGGTTGCTGGCGCATGTGGATGCGGGCAAAACAACGTTTGCGGAACAAATTCTGTATCATACAGGCAGTATTCGACAGCGCGGACGCGTGGACCATGGCGATACCTTTCTAGATAGTCACACGATTGAGAAAGCGCGTGGTATTACAGTGTTTTCCGATCAGGCAACTTTTCCGATACAAGGCGGCTCCTATACGCTGCTCGATACACCAGGACACATAGACTTTTCCTCGGAAATGGAACGTGCGCTGCGGGTTATGGATTACGGCGTGATTATCGTCAGCGCAGCGGAGGGAATTCAGGGGCATACAGAAACCGTTTGGCGGCTACTGCGGGCACATCATATTCCTACTTTTTTCTTTCTCAACAAAACAGATAGGGAGGGCGCGCAGCCGGAACAGGTGATTGAGGCACTCCGTCAGCGGTTCTCAACGGCTATTTGCGATATATCGCAACAAACGGGAGATACTGCGGAGACGTTGGCAGAATTGGATGAACAGCTTATGGAAGTCTATTGTGCCGGAAACCTGCAAACCTCCTTATGGCAAACGAAGGCGCAGGAACTAGTGGAAGAGGAACGGCTGTTTCCGCTGTTTCAAGGTTCTGCGCTGCGCGACGAAGGTGTTGACGCATTTTTGAAAGGCGTACATGCGTTGGTACAGCGTCAACCGATGGAAACGGATAGACCATTTTGTGCAGAAGTGTATCAGGTGCGCCATCAGCCACAGGGAGAGCGGCTGGTCTATTTGAAAGTACTGGAGGGTAGCCTGACAGCGAAAGAACAAGTTGCTTATTTGAGCGGTGGTGCGCGTGCAGAAGGAAAAGTGAATAGTATCTATCAGTGTCAGGGAAAAAAGCTGGTGCCGCTAGAGCGTGCGCTGCCCGGTATGCTTTGTGCAGTGGCGGGACTGCAGGAGGTGCGACCGGGCGATTTGATTGGCGCAAAGTTGGGGCATGCAGAATACCAATCAGTGCCGCTGCTGCAAACAAAAGTGTTGTTTCCGCCGGAAATTGCGCCGCAAACGGCATTGAAACAGTTTCGGCAGTTGGCGGAAGAGGAACCCATGCTGGATGTGGAGTGGAATGAATTGCTGCAAGAGCTGCATATTAAAGTGATGGGAACCGTGCAGCTCGAAGTTTTACAGGAGCTTATACAGGAGCGATTTGGCTTGGCAGTGAGATTCGGTCCCTGTGAAGTGCTGTATCAGGAAACAATTGCAGCGCCGGTAGTGGGATACGGTCATTTTGAGCCGCTACGGCATTATGCTGAAGTGCATGTACGACTGGAGCCGGGGGCGCGTGGCAGTGGTATTACGTTTGCAAGCGAGTGTTCCTTGGAAGTGCTGGATAAAACTTATCAGCATTTGGTGCAGCAGCATGTGTTTGAAAAAACACATAAAGGCGTATTGCTTGGTATGCCTTTGACAGATGTTAAAATCGTATTGGTGAACGGACGGGCGCATTTGAAGCATACGGAGGGCGGCGATTTCAGGGAAGCGACCTATCGCGCAATTCGTCAAGGACTGGAACAGGCGCAGTCTGTTGTATTAGAGCCGGTATATGCTGTCACGGCGGAGGTGGAAGCGGAGCAAATCGGGCGCATAATGAATGAATTGGAACAGCGTCACTGTAAGTTTTCTGCGCCGGAAACAGCCGGAGAGCGGATTCGTGTGCAGGGAAGCGGACCAGCGGCTTGTTTGATGGATTATCCGACAGAGTTTGCTGCTTTCACCAAAGGAAAAGGACTACTAGGGCTGCGGTTTGACGGATACCAGCCCTGTCATAATACAGCGGAAGTGATAGAAAGAACCGGCTATGACAAAACGCGGGATATGGAGAATATCTCCAGTTCTGTATTTTGTAAAAAAGGTGCCGGATTTGAAGTGAAATGGGACAAGGTGCCGCAAATGATTCATTGTAAATAAAAAAGTCTGTTTGAAAGGTACTACCTTTCAAACAGACTTTTTTTGTTAGGGTGGCTTTGATGGGATAAGTATGAATTTTGCCTAATATATAGCACCCTTTCTTGGGAAAGGCGTGTCTTTGTTATGAGAGGGGATTTTTTGTCAATAAAATGTTCCAAAAGAAAGGTGAAATAAGTGTGACAACGGTACGCTAATAGAAAGCCGGAACGCGCTATGTGCAAATGAGAAAAATTCTTTGGGAAATCAGGAAAAATGCGTAAAAAGTTATTGACAGCAGGCGCGGCAGCGGATATAATGAGAGCATATCGCAAAATCATATGGATAGACAAAAAATAGCCAATATGGAGGAGACAATATGCAGGAATTTGAAAATCCGCAAATTTTGGGTGTGAATCGTGAGGAAGCACGCAGTTATTTTATTCCGTATAGAGAAGAAAAAAGCGCGATGGAAGGTAAAAAAAGTGAAAGCGCATATTACCGCCTGCTGAACGGAACATGGGATTTTAAATATTATGACCGTCATATTGATGTGCCGGAGATTATTACAGAATGGGATTCTATTTTGGTGCCGGGAAACTGGCAGATGCAAGGTTACGATATTCCGCAGTATACCAACGTAAACTATCCGTTTCCGGTAGACCCGCCGTATGTGCCGGACGATAATCCCTGCGGTGTGTATGCAGTGGATTTTGTGATTTCTACGGAATGGAATACACGCAAGAATTATGTCGTGTTTGAAGGAGTTAGTTCTTGTTTTTATTTATATATCAACGGACAATATGTTGGATATAGCCAAGGGTCCCATATGCCAAGTGAGTTTTGTTTAGACCCCTACTTGCAGGAGGGGACAAACCGTATGGTGCTGCACGTTTTGAAATGGTGTGACGGCAGCTATTTAGAGGACCAGGATTTTCTACGCCTGTCGGGAATCTTTCGCGATGTGTACCTGTTATCGCGTGATGCAGTACATATCACGGATGTATCAGTATCAGCGGACTGCCATACTATTAAAGCGCAAGCAGCGGGTGTGGAAGCGGCCGAAATTTCTCTCTATGACGCAGAAGGAAATTTGCTGGGACAGCAGAAAACGCAGGGAGAGGCAATGTTTGAGGTGCAAACGCCGAAGTTGTGGTCGGCGGAAACGCCCTATCTTTATACGGTAATATTCCATACGGGGGAGGAATATATTCCGCAGCGCATTGGTATGCGCAGCATTGGCGTATCGGAAGAAGGAGAACTGCTCATCAATGGAACAGCGGTTAAATTAAAAGGTGTGAATCATCACGATATGCATCCGGAGCAGGGATACTATTTATCAGAAGAAGATATTGACAAAGACTTGCTGCTCATGAAGCAGTATAACATCAATTGTATACGAACCTCCCATTATCCGCCGACATCTTACATGTTGGAACGCTGTGATGAACTGGGATTTTATGTGGTAGATGAAGCGGATTTGGAAACGCATGGATTTGTAAACCGGATTCCATTTGTTGGCTACCAGCCATATCATCCTGACTGTTTGACGGATAAACCGGAGTGGCAGGAGGCGTTTATAGACCGTGCACGGCGGATGGTGGAACGCGATAAAAATCATGCTTCTATTATCATGTGGTCATTGGGAAATGAAAGCGGCTACGGCGTGAATTTCGACATAATGGGCGAGTGGGTGAAACAGCGGGATGCGTCGCGTCTGCTGCACTACGAACGCATGGAAAAAGTTGAATATCCGCTCTATGACGTCTATAGTCGCATGTATGATGGATTGGATCGTGTGCAGGAATACGCAGATAGCGAACATAAAAAGCCCTATTTTTTGTGTGAATATTCCCATGCAATGGGCAATGGTCCCGGCGATGTCTGGGACTATTGGGAAATTATCAATCAACATCCCAAGCTGATTGGCGGATGTATCTGGGAGTGGGCGGATCATGCTGTGTTGCGAGAGGATGAACAGGGACAGCCGGTTTATTACTATGGTGGCGATTTTGGCGAGGAGACGCATGATAATAACTTCTGCTGTGATGGTATGGTGTTTGCCGACCGTACTGCCAAAGCGGGAACTTATGAAATCAAAAAAGCCTATGAATATGCAAAAACAACGTGGGATGGCAAAACGCTGCAAGTGACAAACCTGCACGATTTCATTTCTCTTGATTGCTACGAAATGTGCTGGAATGTATCCTGTGACGGGAAACGGATACAAAACGGCAGCGAGATTTTGATGGTTCCGCCGCATCAGACACAGGCAGTTTCGTTGCCGTTGAATATACCGGAAAGTTGTCGCTTAGGGTGTTATCTTGATATATCGTTTGTACTGCGGGAAACTGTGCCGTGGGCGGACAAGGGATTTGAAATGACCTTTGCACAACATGAACTGGATGTGCCAAAAGAGGAAGTGCGGCGCGATGTATCCCGTCCGCCGGTTGCGATTGTGGATGGGGGAGAACGGTATTATCTGAAAGGGGAGACATTTTCTTATATTTACAACCGTCACTATGGACATTTTGAAAGTATTGTGCGTGATGATAAAGAAAAACTCAGCGGATTAGCTAATTTAAGCGTATGGCGTGCGCCAACAGACAATGACCGCCGCATTAAATACAAATGGGGATTGTTTGAGGACAATATGCAGGGAAAAAACTTTAATGTTTTATACTCTAAAGTATATAATTGTCAGGCGAAACAAGTGAATCAAAGCGAGGTGCAAATTACGGTTGACGGATCACTTGCCGGTGTTTCGAGAATCCCGTTTTTGCGTTATCAGACGGTGTATACAGTTAGCGGTACCGGAGAAATTAAAGTGCAGTTCCACGCGGATTTTGTAGATAGAGATGTGTATTTGCCGCGGCTCGGATTTGAATTCCAATTGCCGTCTGCTGTGCAGCAATTTGATTATTTTGGTATGGGACCGATGGAAAACTATGTGGATATGTGTCACCATGCGAAAATGGGATACTATCATTCCACGGTAGATGAGGAATATGTACCATATCCTATGCCGCAGGAATACGGAAATCATACGAACACAAGACGACTGGAACTGGAAAACGGACTGGTATTTGAAGCGGAGGGAACCTTTGAATTTCAGGTATCTCCTTACCGCAGTGAGGTGCTGACAGTGGCAAAACATCCGAATGAATTGGCGCCTTGTGGCAAAACAATTGTCCGAATTGATTATAAAAACAGCGGTATTGGTTCCGGTAGCTGTGGACCGGCACTTTTGCCGCAATATCAAGTAAACGAAGAGACAATAGATTTTACATTTTATATCCGGTAAAAACATATCGTTGCAGCATGGATAAGCCTGTCTGAAGCAGATGGGCTTTCTGTGAAGAAAGAAGGGATTTTGATGGATGTCTATGTATGTGTGGGAAGCTCTTGTCATCTGCGTGGGTCGCACGAAATTATTCAGATTTTTCAGCAAAAGGTAAAAGATGGTGGGCTGGAAGATAAGGTGAATTTGAACGCGTCTTTTTGTCTGGGACATTGTATGGGGGGCGTTGCAGTAAAAGTTGGCGACAAGTATCTGGAAAATGTGAGTCCGGAGAATGCGGCGCAAATGTTTGATGAACATATTGCGGCGCTGGTAGAATAAGAAGGGAGGAAACCGCAGATGGATATTTTAAAATTTAAAGATGCAAATTGTAAAAACTGTTATAAGTGTATTCGGGAGTGTCCTGTCAAGGCAATTGAATTTAAAAAAGGACAGGCGCAAATTATTCGAAATGATTGTCTGCTCTGCGGACGATGTGTGCTGGTCTGTCCTCAGAATGCGAAAGAATCACGCAGTGATTTGGGACAGGTGAAATCGCTGCTGAAAAGCGGACGTCGCGTGATTGTTAGCATGGCGCCTTCCTTTATTGCGGAATTTCCAGCGCATTCTATAGCAGATATGCGTGCCGCACTTCAGAAGCTAGGTGTGCATGATGTGGAGGAAACCGCCATTGGGGCGAGTATTGTCAAAAAAGAATATGAGCGGATTTTGCAGGAGGATACACCCAAAGTGCTGATTTCTTCCTGTTGCCATTCTATTGTAAAACTGATTCAGGACTACCATGCAGATGCACTGCCTTATTTGGCAAAAGTGCTCACGCCTATGCAGGCGCACGGACAGCTTATCAAGGAAAAAGAGCCAGAAGCGGCAGTCGTGTTTATTGGTCCTTGTATCTCTAAAAAACAGGAAGTAGAAGAAAGTGATTCTGTAGATGTTGCACTGACATTTGAAGAATTACATCAGTGGTTAGAGGAAGAACAGGTGGAAATTCCATCTGGGGTACAAGAGGATGAAAAATTCCGCGCTCGCTATTTTCCCATTACAGGCGGTATCATAGATTCTATGGACCAGCAGGAAACCTATCGGTATGTAAGCGTGGACGGCATTGAGGAATGCCGCGAGGTGCTGGAACAAGTGGCGGAAGGCAACTTGGACGGCTATTTTATCGAAATGAGCGCCTGCAGTGGAAGCTGTATTCACGGACCGGCAATGCGCCGCCATGCGGGAGGAAAGCTTGCAGCACGTGCCAAAGTACAGGCATATGGTGCGGATGATAAAGATTATCCTGTGGCGCAGCCGGCGCAAATTGCGCGGGACATTAAAGCGGAAATTCAGTCTATCAGTATGCCAGGCGAAAAAGAAATCAAGCGAATTTTGGAGAAGATGGGTAAAGCGAATCCTGAAAAAGAACTCAACTGTGGCGCCTGTGGATATCCCACCTGCCGCGACAAGGCAATTGCGGTCTATTTTGGTAAAGCGGATATTGAAATGTGCCTGCCCTACATGCGTGACCGTGCGGAATCACTGTCTGACCAGATTATTAATTCTACGCCTAATGCTATTATGGCAATGGATAGTCATTTAATTGTGCAGCAGGTAAACCAAGCGGCATGTGAGCTGTTTGAAGTGGAGGACAGCAGTGCGCTCAAAGGTCGCTATATTGGCGAAATCTTGCCAGCGGCAGATTTTGTCCGCGTGCTGGAAGAAAAACAGGATATGGTTGATGTGAAGATGTATTTTTCCAAATATGATAAATATGTGCAGAAATCTATTATTTATGATGACGAAAACGGTATTTTAGTAGTAGTAATGCAGGATATCACTAAACAGCAAGAGGAAGCAGAACGGTTGGGCGCTATCAAATATGAAACAGTGAAGGTAGCGGATAAGGTCATTGAAAAACAAATGCGTATTGTGCAAGAAATTGCGTCCCTGCTAGGTGAAACGACAGCGGATACAAAAATTGCTTTAACGAAACTCAAAAGCGCTATTTTAGAAGAGACGAAATGAGGTGACAGGAGTGGAACTCTTTTTGGAGAGCGGCTACGTTAGCTTGAACAAATATGGGGAAGAATTGTGCGGTGACCGTGTGGAAGCGATTTATCATGACGATTCCATGACGTTGGTGTTGGCGGACGGGCTGGGAAGCGGTGTGAAAGCCAATATTCTGTCCACCCTGACGAGCAAAATTATTTGTACCATGATGGCGCAGGGGATGCCGATTGAGGATTGTGTGCAGACCATTGCAGGTTCGCTGCCGGTTTGTAACGTACGGAAAATCGCCTACTCTACCTTCACTATTTTGAATGTGGATAAACAGGGAAATGCCTATATGGTGCAGTTTGACAATCCAAACATGATTGTGTTGCGGGACGGGAAAAATTTAGAATATGAAATGAACACGCGTACTATTGAAGGCAAAAAAATTCATGAAAGTTATCTGAAAGCCCAAAAAGGTGATATTTTCATCATGATGAGCGATGGTACGATTCATGCTGGTATTGGAACAATACTCAATTTTGGGTGGCAATGGGAAAATATCCGTGATTATATTGTGGAGCACTATGAATTTTCCATGTCCGCTAAAACAGTGGCGGCAACTATTGCACAGGCGTGTCAGGATTTATATATGGATAAGCCGGGTGACGATACAACTGTGGCGGTAATGCGTATCCGGGAGTGGCAGCAAGTGAATATCATGGTGGGCCCGCCAGTCAATCCGGAGGATGATGAACCGATTGTGAAAGAGTTTTTGGGAAATCCGGGTAAAAAAATTGTTTGTGGCGGAACAACATCCTCCATTGTCAGTAAATATTTGGGGGTACCGATGACAACAGAGCTTAATTATGTGGATACAGGTGTGCCGCCCATTGGACATATGCAGGGCATTGATTTGGTAACGGAGGGCGTGGTGACACTGGGACGCGTGCTGGATATCTGTAAACAAGCGGTGTCTGAGTCCAATACGGATACTATGCTGTATGATAAAAGAGATGGAGCAACGTTGATTACCAAAATGTTGTTTGAAGAAGCGACCCACGTAAAATTCTATGTAGGACGCGCAATTAACCCTGCGCATCAAAACCCCGATTTGCCCATTGATTTGAGCATTAAACTGCGTTTGGTGGAAGAGATTCAAGAGAAATTGGAGAAGATGGGGAAAATTGTAAATGTGAAATTTTATTAAATTTGTCGGGGATTGCAGAAAAATAGAACGAAAGTTCAGTGAGTCTGAATATTGACAATTGCCCTAAAAGAGATTATAATAAAAAGAATAACAACAAATGACAAATGAGGAGGGCTTTAATCATGGCATATGTGTTCGATGAACCGTCGCATACCTTTAATGAATATCTGTTGGTACCAGGTTATACATCAGCGGAATGTATTCCGGCTAAAGTGAATTTACAGACGCCGTTGACAAAGTATAAGAAAGGGGAAACACCGACGATTACACTGAACATCCCGATGGTTTCCGCTATTATGCAGTCCGTTTCGGACGATAAAATGGCAATTGCGCTGGCAAAAGAGGGTGGACTGTCCTTTGTCTTTGGTTCCCAATCGGTGGAAGCACAAGCAGCAATGGTCAGTCGTGTCAAAAGCTATAAAGCGGGGTTTGTTGTCAGCGATTCTAATATCAAACCGGACCAGACATTGGCAGATATTTTGACACTAAAAGAAGAAACAGGACATGCGACTGTGGCGGTAACAGACGACGGAACATCGAGCGGAAAACTGCTGGGGATTGTAACCAGTCGAGATTACCGCTTAACACGTATGGCGCTGGATACAAAAGTGGCGGATTTTATGACGCCATTTGAATCTATGGTATTTGCGCGTGAAGGAATTACCTTGAAAGAAGCCAATGACATCATTTGGGATAATAAACTCAATGTTTTACCGGTGGTGGATAGTAAAGACAAATTGATGTATATGGTGTTCCGTAAGGACTATTCGTCGCACAAGGAAAATCCAAATGAATTGCTGGATACACAAAAACGTTATATGGTTGGCGCCGGAATTAATACACGAGATTTTAAAGAGCGTGTGCCTGCACTTATAGAAGCGGGAGCGGACGTGCTTTGCATTGATTCTTCAGAGGGATTTACGGAATGGCAGAAAATTACAATTAACTATATCCGTGAAACCTATGGAGATACAGTGAAAGTTGGAGCAGGCAATGTTGTGGATAAAGAAGGGTTTCTATTTTTGGCGGAAGCAGGCGCGGACTTTATTAAAGTCGGTATCGGCGGCGGTTCCATTTGTATCACACGGGAACAAAAAGGAATCGGACGTGGTCAGGCAACGGCGGTGCTGGAGGTTTGCAAGGCGCGTGACGAATATTTTGAACGAACCGGTGTGTATATTCCAATTTGTTCTGATGGTGGTATTGTATATGACCATCATATCACATTGGCATTGGCAATGGGCGCGGATTTTGTGATGCTGGGACGCTATTTTGCACGCTTTGATGAAAGTCCGACCAATAAAATTAGCATGAATGGAAACTACGTAAAAGAATATTGGGGCGAAGGTTCCAACCGGGCAAGAAACTGGCAGCGCTACGACATGGGCGGTGCAGGGAAATTGTCCTTTGAAGAAGGGGTGGATTCCTATGTACCATATGCAGGTCCGTTACGTGACAATGTGAACATCACTCTGAATAAGGTGAAATCCACCATGTGTAACTGCGGAGCATCCTCCATTGAAGAACTACAAAAGAAAGCGAAACTCACACTGGTATCTTCTACGAGCATTGTGGAAGGTGGCGCACATGATGTTATTGTGAAAGAAAGCAATTACATGAAATAAATGTTTTTTTAGAAGCGGGAAATGCTATGCGTTTCCTGCTTCTTTTTGTATGAAAATATTTGATATTTTCATAGAATCGACTGGTTTTCTTACAAAACGCTCTTTTCAAGAAAAAAAATATATGATATAATAGTAAGTGTACTTTTTAGCGACAAAAAGTACCAAAAACTCTTTGGAGTTCCAATTCTCTCCGAATCCCTAAACAGCTCTGCTGGGGACTATTCTGCTGGAGACACTTTCTGCTTTTTCACACAGAGATAGTGCCAATTCGTCTTTTGAGGCAAGGGATTTCCGCTTAATGATTAGTTATATATATTTATACTAGTCCACTTTGCGGACATATACATAAGCTTGAATTTTTTTGAAGAAGCGGCTTGTAAATGCAGAAAAGTGTATATTGAATCATTTAGAAAAACAGAGGGGAAAGCATGGTTAATGATTTAACGAAAGGCAATCCGCTACGGCTCATATTGATGTTTATGCTACCGGTATTGCTGGGAAATATATTTCAACAACTGTATAACATGGCAGACACGCTGATTGTAGGTCGTACCATTAGTATGCAGGCATTGGCAGCAGTGGGGGCAACAGGTGCGATTTCCTTCATGGTATTGGGATTCATTCAAGGAATGACAAGTGGGTTTTCCGTGATAACTGCGCAGCGTTACGGCGCACGGGACTATGATGGTGTGCGCCGGTCTATTGCAGCAACGATTCTTTTAAGCGGCGCGTTGACGCTTGTCATTACGCTGGTTAGTGCATTGTCGGCTAAAGGGTTGCTGCGGCTAATGAATACGCCAGATGATATCATGGGGGATGCCTATAGCTATATTATTGTGATTTATTTGGGCAGTGTTGCTACTGTTTTTTACAACATGATATCCAATATTATTCGTGCACTGGGCGACAGCAAAACGCCACTGATTTTTTTAATTATAGCGTCAGTTATCAATATTATATTGGATTTGGTGTTTATTTTATATTTTTCCATGGGCGTGGCAGGAGCGGCATGGGCGACAGTGATTGCACAGGGAATTTCCGGTATTTTGTGTCTGATTTATGCGAAGAAAAAGATGCCGTTGCTGGACCTTGAAAAAGAAGACTGGAAACAAGACTGGCGACATCTTTGGATGCATTTACGCATGGGGTTTCCGATGGGATTTCAATTGTCGGTCATGACGATTGGCGTGATTGCGCTGCAAACAGCGCTCAATGGATTTGGGTCGACTACAGTGGCAGCGTATACGGCGGCGTCCAAAATTGAACAGTTGACGGAACAGCCATTAGTGGCATTTGGTGTGACAATGTCAACTTACGCGGCGCAGAATTATGGCGCAGGTTTGTATGACAGAATCCGTAGCGGCGTGAGAAAATGTAATTTGCTGGGGTTACTGTTTTGTGTTGTGGGATATGTGCTGGTGTTTTTCGTGGGCGGCGCTTTGTCTCGCTTGTTTTTGGGAAATGGACAGCCGGAGGCAGTACAGCAGGCACAGGAATATTTAAATATTGTAGTGTTGTTTTATTTTTTCTTAGGGCTGATTTTTATTTATAGAAGCACATTGCAAGGGGTTGGAAATGTTACGGCGCCGTTTTTATCCTGCATTATAGAACTGTTTATGCGCACAGCGGTAGCTATTTTGTTTTCAAAATGGCTGGGATATACCGGCGTTTGTTTTGCAACGCCGCTCGCGTGGGTTGGCGCAGCAGTGCAGTTGGTAATTTGTTATTATTTTGTGATGAGAAAAATTGGGCGTAATTTAGAGCTGCATAAAGCGGCATAAAAAGAAACATGAGGAGAAAATCATGCGGATTTTACACACATCAGATTGGCATTTAGGTTTATCCCTGCATCATCGGAGTTTCATAGAAGAGCAGCGGGACTGTATCCGACAAATTGTGAATTTGGTGCAAGAAGAGAAAATTGATATCGTTGTTGTTTCTGGTGATATATTTGATAGCAGGGTAGCGAGCAGTGAAGCAATTGCCTTATATAGCAGTGCAGTGACGCAGATTTGTCAGGAATGCGATACCGAGATGGTCGTGATTGCAGGGAATCATGACGGTGCGGCACGTCTGTCGTCTTGCAGCACACTTTTGGCACGCAGTGGGCTTTATGTGACAGGAAAACTGCCACAGAACTTGTTGTCTTATCGCAAAGAGGATGTAGAAATTTTTGCGATACCATATTTTCATATTGATGAAGTACGCAGCCGCTATCCGCAGAGACGTATTGATAGCTATGAAATGGCAATGAAATGTCTTTGCGAAGAAATACGCAGCATTTGGTCACCGTCGTGCCGCCATGTTTTAGTCGCACACGCCTATGTAACAGGTACGCAGCTATCGGAAAGCGACCATGCAGCGCTTCTTGGCGGCGCACAGCAGGTGAGCGTGCAAGTGTTTGAAGGTTTTGATTATGTGGCGTTGGGACATTTGCATCGCCCGCAACAGCCGGGGGAACAGGTTTGTTATAGCGGGTCGCCGTTTCCATATTCGTTTGGAGAGGTAGAACAGGACAAGTCCGTATCTATTTATGATACAATCAGCGGTGAAATACACCGAATCACACTGCACGCACCTAAAAGGTTGTGTGTTATCAGCGGAACACTGCAAGAAGTTTTGGAAAAGGCGGTGCAGGAACCGCTGGAGGATTACATAAAAGTAGAAATTACAGACCAGCCGGCAGGGTTGGAAGTGTTGGAGATACTGCGGCGAGATTATCCCAATTTGCTGTGTGTCACGGGAAAGAGCGTTTTAACAGACGGAGAGCAAATAACGCTGACAGTGGAAGAAATTGAAACGCTTTCTCCGCAGCATGTTTTGGAAAAATTCTGTCAAGAAACAGCGGGGTATGAACCTTCGCCACAGCAAACAGAATGGTTTTGCAAAGCGCTTGCAGAAGTGGAAAACGGAGGTGATTTACAGTGAAACCTCTTAAATTGGAGTTTTCTGCATTTGGTCCGTTTGTGGAGCGTCAGGAAATTGATTTTACGGTTTTTGATGGTGCGGGTGTGTTCTTGATCCACGGAGAGACAGGGGCAGGAAAAACCGTCATTTTGGATGCAATGACCTACGCGCTCTATGGAAAAAGCAGTGGCGGTATACGTGGCGAACTGGCAGCAATGCGCTGTCAATTTGCAGACGAATCACAACCGACCGAGGTATTGTTTGAATTTGAATTACAGAACAAGCGTTACCGGTTTACACGCGGTCTGAAAATACGGAACAAGCGAGATGGTAGTTTAGAATATCTGCCGCAGCAAGATGTATTCCATTATGAAAATGGTGTAGGGTATGTCCCGTTTTTTGAGAATCCGCGTATTCGTGATGTGGAAGAAAAAGCGCAGGAGCTGCTGGGACTGGGATATGAACAGTTTATTCAGGTGGTAATTCTGCCGCAAGGAAAATTTGAACGATTGCTACTTGCGAAATCAGAGGAAAAAGAAAAAATTCTGGTTAGCTTATTCAGGGCAGAACGCTGGCAAAAGGCAGCAGAGTTACTTTGTCAGCAAGTCAATGAACGAAAACGAGAGTTGGAGAAAAAACAGGTTGCAATACAGCAAGGATTGGCGCAATTTGGCTGCACTGATTTGGAAACGATGGCAAATCTGCTTGCGCAAAAACAAGAGAATTTACTGGAAAAACAGAAACAACAGGAAGCGCTGTTCGGGCGGTGGGAGCAGCAGGAACAGCAATTACAGCAAGCGCGTGTAGTGGAGCAGCTGTTTTGCAATTTGGAGGAAAAAGAGAAGCAATGGAAACGGCTACAACTGCGTCAACTGGAAATGAAAGAATTGGAAAAGAAACTGGGACAGGCGAAAAAAATACAGCAGGTGATACCATTATATGAACGTTGGAGGCAAGAGAAAGAACGTACCGAGCAGCTTCAAAAACGCAGAAACGACTTATTAGAACAATATATGGTATTGCAGGCAGAGGATAATCAATGGAAAGAAAAGGAAACACAACTTGAAAAAGGGCGTACAAGCTATGAACAGATTCAGGTAACGCTAAAACAGAATGAACAGATTGAAAAACAATATAGCCAAATGGAAGTGGCTGCGGAGAAACAAGCGGCAGCGGTACAGGCATGTACATATTGGCAGGAGAAATTAGAGCAGTGTAGCGTGCGGCAGAAGCGTTTGCGGCAGGAAAGAGAAAATGCATTGCAGGCGCAGCAGTTGGCATTGATGGAGTTTATCGCAAAAATACCAGAATACCGACAAAACTGTATGGAACAGGAAACGTTGTTGCAAGCGGCAAAAGAGCGAAAGCGGCAGCAACAGGAGCTTATGCAATTGCAAGAGAAGTGGGAACTGGAAAAAAAGCGGCAAACAGAATTGCAAACAGCGTCAGAGATGTTGGAACGGCAATATCAAAAAGCGCTGCACTGCCAAATGGAGGAAACTGCACAAAGATTGGCAGAACAATTGCAGGCAGGGAAACCGTGTCCCGTCTGCGGAAGTTGTCATCATCCTGTGCCGGCAAAAAGCGGACAATCAGCGTCAAATGGCAATGTGGAACAGCTGCGGCAGGAGGCGGCAAGAGCGCGGGAAAACTTTTTGCTGTCGAAACAAACAGTGAAGACATTCGCGGAAAAACTACAGCAACAGAAGGAACTATATCAGGCGGGAGAAGCGGCAGCACCTTTTTCAGCGTTACAATATAGTTTTTGGCAGAAGATGCTGAAAATTGCCTGGGCAGAGGAAGAGAAGCGACCGATATATGAAGCGGCGGTAGAATCCAGCAGCAGCCGGCTGGATAAATGCCGGCTGGAAGAAGAACGGTTGCAGCAGAAATATCAAGAGGCGCAACAGGAAAAAATGGAAGCGGACCGGCAGTTTGCACAGGTCTCAGCGCAAGCTGGCGGAAATTTACCAGATTTACAAAAGCTACGTATGGCAATAGAATGGCAGCATAAAGAAATGCAGCAGTTTGAGCAACAGCAACAACAGATTCGGGAAAATCTGGAGACATATAGATTGCAGTTGGAAGCAGCTGCTGCGTCAGAAAAGATATTGCAGCAAGAATTGGAGCAGGCGGAGAAGAATACAGCAGCAGCACAGGATACGTGGGAACAAAAACTAACAGAATTGCAGCTTGTCTGGCGGGAAGAATTGTTGCATGAACCGTTTCGGAGTGACACAATGGCCGTCATGGAGCAGACATTGCAAGACTATCAAATTGCCTGCCATTCCTGTCGTCAGGCATTGACAGAGTATCAAAAGAAGCTGGAATATATTACGCGTCCGGATATAGCACATATGGAAGAAGCATTGCAGGCGCTGCATGGGCAGCATCTTGCTTGTGCACAAGAGGTCTCTGTTTTGGAAGGTGAATTGCAGCGTGCAGACACTGTTTTGAAACAGATGGAGAAAGAACTTGTGTGGCTACGCGGGCAGGAAGCTGCTTGGCAGCAAGACCAGATATTTGCCCATATGCTGCGGGGAGATGCCGGCGTTAGTTTGCAGCGATATGTACTTGGGGTCATGCTTTCTTCCATTACTGCGGAAGCCAATAAAATGCTGCAAAAGGTACACGAGGGTAGATACCGGTTGCTGCGGACGATGGAGAAAACAGGGCGGACGCGCAAAGTGGGCTTGGAGCTGGAGGTGTTTGACCAGCGAACAGGTATGCGCCGTAGTGTGACAAGTCTTTCAGGCGGCGAAAAGTTTTTGGTGTCACTGTCGCTGTCGCTAGGACTTTCGGCAGTGGTGCAGACAGGATGCGGAGGAATTCAGCTTCAGGCGATGTTTATTGACGAAGGGTTTGGTACATTGGATGAGTCCTCAATAGCGGATGCACTGCAGATATTAGCGCAGATACGTCATGCAGGAGGTATGGTTGGCGTTATTTCACATGTACAAGTGTTAAAAGAAAATATCCATAGTGGAATTGAGGTCTCAAAATATCATCGTGGCAGTGAATTAAAAACGATAATATAAAATACAGTGGGATGAATGAGTGGGGAAAACTATTCTCGCTGTTTGGACGAAAGAGAGGGTATTGGATATGAGAAAATTCGTTTCCATAGGACTTGTAGCTTGTTTACTGGTAGTAGGTTCTGTGAGTGTATTAGCGGAAGAGGTGGTAGGGGGAGTGAATGCTCAGCTTGAAGTGGCGCCGCTGAATCCATTATATGAAGAATATCTACAGTTAGAGGAAAGCGAACGGGAGGGGACTATCCCACCGCCGATGTTTGAAGTGCCAAAGGAGACAGATCAGGCAATCAATGTGATGAGCGCTGCGCCGGAGACTTATGACCTCAGGAAACAAAATATTGTGCCGGAAGTGCGGAATCAATTGAATTCCGGTGGCTGTTGGGCATTTGCAGGATTGGCAAGTCTATCGTCCAACTTGATGAAAAACTATGGAAAAGAATATCAGTTTTCACCGCGACATCTGGAATATTCACAGGTCTATCAAATGAAGGATGGCGTCAACGTGGAAGCATTTAACCGTTTGGCGAGTAGCGGCGGGTCACCGGAGATGCTGCAAGCATATTTATATCGCGGCGTAGGACCGGTAGAGGAAAGCGCGATGCCGTTTATTGATAGTGTGGATAGCTTATATCTTTCTGAAATTGATAAAGCGACGAGTGATGTACGGCTGATGGATTTTGAATATCTTCCTTATGACAAAAACAGTCAGAGTCAGGAAGAGATTGTTTCAGAACTGAAAACTGCATTGATGAATTATGGTATGCTGGACATTAATATCAGATTTAATTATGCACAGTATAATACAGATACCTATGCGTTATATGTGGATGAAACAAAAACAGTGAATCATGCGGTAGGTATTGTTGGGTGGGATGATACATTTTCGCGCAGCAATTTCACCACGGACCCAGGTGTGGACGGTGCTTGGATTGTACAAAACAGTTGGGGAACGAATTGGGGCGATAAAGGCTATTTTTATATCTCCTATGCGCAGGATATTGTGATGCCGGTTGCAGTGAAACGGGCACAGGAGGGAAAGAATTATGATAATCTATATAGCCATGACCCATTAGGATTCAATCAATTTGTAGGATTTAGTCAGGAGACAAGTACAGGAATATATGCTGCCAATGTGTTTGAGACGCAGCCGGGTGCACAGGAGTTGACGGAATTAACAATCGCCACGGCGGCATTTACGAGTTATCAGATCTATGTTAATCCGAGTAGCGGAACGCTTGGTAAAAATAATTTGCAACTGGTGAAAAGCGGTATATTAGACGGAACAGGATATCACACGGTACAGTTGGATACACCGGTGCCATTAATCGGTTCTAAATTTGCGGTGGTTGTGCAGTATGAAACGCCGGGAAACCGACATCCTGTACCGATAGAGGCACGCTCAACGGTGAATTCTTATTATGCCAGAGCAGAAGCGGAACCGGGCGAAAGTTATCTGTCTCCCGACATGACAACATGGCAGGAGATTAGTAATGCGGAGAGACAATATGCGAACTGCTGTATTAAGGCATATACGAAGAATACTTCGCCGCGTGCACAGGTGACGTTTCAAAAAACGCCATCTCATGCACAGGTGACAGTAAAAAAAGATGGACAAATTGTCTGGCCCCAGCCAGGTGGAATCTATTTGCTGGAGACAGGAACGTATACCTACAGCGCAGAAGCGTTAGACTATAATCCATATATAGAACGTTCTTTTACCGTACAAAATACGGATATCAGTTCGGGAAAAAATTTGGTTGTCAGAATGACACAAGGAGCGGCGCCACCACAGGTGCTGCAGCTTCAACAGGAAACAATTTATCATTTGCGTGCAGCGCAAAGTGCAGACTTTAAAGTGGATTTGGGAACAAAAAGTGCGGCGGCAACAGGAATCCGCAGTGTATTAGATGAAGAAGATAATGCACTGGTCTTAGGGCGGGATTATATATTTCAAAATAACACACTTTCTATCCTAAGCAACTATACAGACAGCATTGTACTTACGGCCGAGGACTATGCTGTTTTGGAAGGACCCAGCAGGATTTTGAAGGTCGTATTCAATGATGTAGAACAAACGACCGTACCGATTAGTATTAAATTCCGTTTTGCTTCTATGAATGTCTGTTTGAACTATATTCAAACAGATTTAGCAGCATTTCAGGCAACAAACAGCACAAATCAAACAGATGTGCTGACAGCTATTCGTAATGCCTATGTAAATCCTATCTTGGAAGTGAAATATGATGAACCGATGACTGTTTCCAGAGCAAACGGAACTACGGCAGGTTTGATTTCAGGAAGACTGTATCTGGAAGATACTATTTCGGGACAGAAAAGTTATTTTCAAGTGAATTTACCCATTTATGCATATATATATGATATTGTAGTAACAGATGCAAAGGGCGTAGAAACGCGTCAGATTCAAGCACCACAGGAACTATATGTTAAAATATCAGGTGATATCAATGCCGGTGCGGAAAAAACAAACCGGATATATATTGGTGTGTATGATGAAAAAGGAAAAATGATACATTTCCGGCAAATTCCACAGTCAGTAGTAAATATGAATGGAAGCCGTTTTACTGTGGAACTGTCGCTGCAAACGGAACCGCATAATAAAATTCAGGTGATGGTTTGGGATGGTATTCATATGTGCCCATTATCAAAGACAGCGGTTTGGCAATTGCAATAACGGATGGTATACAAAAATAATATCAGGATTGTTTTATGAGATAAGAAATGTGGTAGGAGATTTAGGTCATACCCATATAGCACATTATGCATAAGAAAAGACGAATTCCGTATGGAATTCGTCTTTTCTTATATACGAGTCCAACTCTGATAGCTGGATAATTCCATTTATAGAGAAACATGCATGAAAACTGTTTGGATATAGTCACTGAACAGCTATATTTTTTTCGTTTGCAGCTTGCCCCATA
>CATIYX010000143.1 GCA_949739095.1 uncultured Clostridia bacterium
GCTGGTTGGCGCTGCTTTGGCAGCTTATGTTGCCTATCGGGGCAGCAAGCCGGTGGAAGAATTGGCAAGGTCGCTGGGCGCTGGAGAAAAAGAAACAGAAAAACATTCCGGCGGGGAATTTGCCTATATTTCCAGCCGCGTGAAACAACTGGTGGAAGAAAAAAACGAAGCAGAGGATATCATGAGACGACAGCAGCCGGCGCTACGGAAAAACCTGCTGGCAAAAATGATGAATGGCAATCTGGGGGATATTGAGAATTTGGAGACAGCGTGTAGAGCTGTGGGACTGGAGTTTCGGCATTCGCTCTATTGTGTTGTCGCATTTGATGTTCAATTACCGGAAGAACAGTCGGATTCCGATTTACCGTTGGTGAAATATGCACTGCAAAATGTGGCAGAAGAAGTGTTTGCAGACATTGCAGACCCGTACATTGTTGATAATGAGTGGTCGCAGATTTCCATGCTACTGAATTTTACAGCGGGAAAACAGACGCAGCAGACCATTTTGGAAAAATGTCGGTTCATGCAAAATTTCATGCAGGAACAATTGGAAGCGGACGTTGGCATCGGTGTTGGAGAAAGTGGTGCAGTGAACTCTGTTTCGCTGAGTTTTGCGCAGGCAAAAGAAGCGCTGGACTACCGTACGATAAGCGGCAAAGAAGGTGTGATTTGTTTTAGCGATTTGGCGCAGCAAAGCCATAAATATTATTATTCCATGCAGCAGGAGAATCAGTTGCTCAGCAGCGTTATGATGGGCGACGAAGAAGGTGTGGTGCGTTTGCTGGATGAAATTATTCAGATGAACCATAATGCTTCGTTGGATATGAGCAAATGTTTGTTTTTTGACCTGATGAGTACAGCACTGAAAGTGATGAACAGTGAAGAGATTGATATGAATGCGATTTTTCCGCAGCAGTCACCGTTTGAAAAGTTGGTGGGATGTTCTTCTATCAGCGAACTACGCGACAATACCAAAGAATTGTTGGGCGAAATTTGCCGCTATATGAAAGCCAACCGGACAGGGAAAAAGGAAATGCTGGGACAGGCAATTTTGGAATATGTGAAAAACAATTGTGAAAACAACGCCATGTCGCTGGAAATGGTGGCGAACGCCTTTTCTCTCAACTATACCTATGTTTCCCATTTCTTCAAGGATTATATTGGAGAAAATTTTAGCAACTATGTGACAGGTGTGAAGGTGGAAAAAGCAATTGAATATTTGAAACAAACGGATTTGGCAGTCAGCGAAATTGCGGGCAAATTGGGTTATGCTAACAGCGCAGTGCTGATTCGCAATTTTAAGAAGGTGACAGGCGTCACACCAGGACAGTTTCGCAAAATGGAAGGGAAAACGGATGTCGAGTAGTGACTCGTGGATTGAAATGCACATTGGTTATAAATTCTCTGGGCGGTTGTCCTTCGTTGAGCCATTTACTGGCTCATGGATTGAAATCTCAAATGCCGCCTTGTCCTTAATACGGTCTGGAATGTCGAGCCCTGTGAAGGGCTCGTGGATTAAAATAAGACTTACAATTAGTATGGCAATATGATTATGGGGGCGACCCGCAAGGGTCGCGTGGATTGAAATGATCGGCTGTGTTTCATTCGTGAATAATACATTGCTGCCTTTACAGGTACGGGCAGTACGGGCGAAAGTCCTATGGAATTATAAACCAGAAACACCCGGCGGATTTTTCCGCCGGGTGTTTCTGATTGGTACGTTTTGTTCCCAAATTGCCAGTTCCACCAGCAGAGGGGACACACTGCCTCCAATAAAGAGTGTGCATTTGGAGGCGGGCATGATTGGCATTTAAAGACATAAACAAAGCCACCGGAAATTCGGTGGCTTTGTTTTATTTTATCCTCGAATGGCTACTAACATAGCTCTTGTTTATGAAAACGCTGTGCCGCTTAAATAGAGCAGCCGTTTTTTCATAAATACCATCAAACTGTGAACTTTAACATGTGGGACTAGTTCACTAACCATGGGCTATAATCGGTAGTTGTAGCGCCCATACGTTTGTTAATCAGCATCAAGTCGTTGATATTGATAATCGTTGCGCCATTTTCGTCTGAACCGTCGTAGAAATTGAAGCTTTCCAGCAGCACACCGTTTTCATTTCTGCTGTTGTAGCGTCCCAGCCAATTGATGCGGTATTCGTTGAAATCGTCATACTGAATGCCACGTTTACCGTCTAAGTCGCCAGGATAAAGTATAATCGGTTTTTCTGCTGTGGAAATTTCAAAGTCTTCTGTTGACGGCATGGTAAATACGATTTGCCGCGTTAGATAGTTGGTTTTGCTGATGGTCATGGTGTGCTGTTTTGCACTGATATATTCTTCAAACTCAAAATATCCATGCAGCACGCCGTTTGCTTTTGTGGTGGTCGAAATAGATTTTCCGTCACTTCCCACAACATCGTTAATGGTAATGGTAATACCGTCATGGGTTGATTTGGTCAATGATTTCGTATCCAGTTTGATATAACCGGAAAGCTTGAGCGCTTTGGGATTATACATCACCGGTGTTTTCTTGTAGGCTGTACCGTCTGCTTTTGTCAGTCGGTAACCAATCGTGCCACCGGCTGGATTGAGTGCATAGGTATCTGAGCCGACCGTCCGCGTTGGAACATTATAACCCGGACTAAACAGCATTCTGATTTGGTCTGCGGTTAAAGAAGCGTAGGTAACAATCGCATCCGTATCAGAATAGTCGCGGTAAATTTCCAGCTTATCGCCTTCTTCCAATTGAGATTTGTTGGTTCCAATGGAGAATTTGATATAGTCATAGTCAATACCTGCGGAGTTGATAACGTCAACATACATGTTCGGGGGCGGAACCGCATCTACGGTATAGACCTTCAGCGTTTTTTGCAGTGTCAGCGGTGTGCCGTTCAGTGTTTGCTGAATCTGCACGGTCACTTCATCGTAGGACTGCGCGTGGAAGTCTTTGTCAGCACGTACCGGTTCAATGACACCGGCGTCTGTGACGATTACGTTCGGCGCAACACGTTTGCTTTCATCGCCACGGTCTGCATCGGGACGATTGTCAACAGCTTTTACTGTTTTCACATATTCAATCGTATAATCTTTCGCATCGCCAGGCGCAACTTTTACTTTGTCCGCCAAATCATAGGTCTGTTTCAATCCTTCACCATATACCAACGTGATAGTATCGTTCGGCAGAACAATTTCATAAGGCGCCAAACGCACTTTCACGTTCACATAGTCGCAAATTGTCGGGTCAACGCCGGAGGAGACTTTCAAAATAATATCATCGTTATCTTCTGTTGAATTTTGTGCAATTACTTTGCAACTGGGTGTTTTTGGATTGGTGTTTGCACTGTCCGTTGCAATCACCATTGGCGCTTTTGCGTCAGTACCCAATGCTTCGGTTGTTTTGGGTGAACCGTCGTCATTGCGGTCCAGCACGCGCAGCAACTGCCATTTCACATCTGTGCTGAAGTCATTTTCGTCTTCCGCTGTAAAAGCAGCTTGGAACGTATAAGAATCTTCCAAAGTGATGCCTTTGCCGTCGAATTCCAGTTTTGTAGAAGCATTTACCTGGAATTTACCATTCATGTCGGTCAAATAGCCGTCTTTGTTGGTAATGGTAATCGCGGTCGGTGCAGGAACATCATTTGTAATTTTAATATAGGCAACGCGGAAGCCCTCGGGATTGTTGTCTTTGTTTGGAATATGAGAGCCATAACCGGTAATTTTAATATAACCCGGCACAAATTCACCATCGTCATTCAGAACTGCGTCTGACATAGAAATATTCGGTGAAATCGTAAACTCGAAATATTTCGGACTGTCTGATTTTGTCACAGTGATATAATCGCTGACGGTTGCACCGGTCGCATGAGAAGTGGAATCCATGAATTCACATTCCCAACGGTCGATATCAGGCCAGGAGGCGTTGGTGGGATCTACCTCTGCTTTAAGCTGATAAGACGAATCGGTGTTTCGTTTGTCAATTCGATAGTAGTCCGGTTTTCCACTGCCGTCATTAGCGATATCCGTAACCAGAGAATCGTTGTCACGATAGAGGTTCAGAATCATATCTTTGATTTCCACTACCTTGAATTTAGATTCAAAGAAGCTAACGTTGTCAAATTCCCAGACTGCATCTTTTCCAACATCAAGGTCGGAATTGATTCCTAAATCTGTAGAATACCATTTTGCCGGCTTATCTGTCCACAGCGGATCAGCTGAGGTACCGTCCAGCTTAAAGCCTGTTGTTGCCGGTGTCGGCACGGTTGCCGTCGGCTGAATGGCTTTAAATTCAATGCTGAACATTTTTACCTGACCGGTGATACGGCTGACGAGGTCTTTGTTCATCAACGCAACACCTTCGACGGAGACAAAGCCATTACCGTTGTCGATAACAGGCATACGGCTGTTGTCGGTCAGAACACCGTTGACCCAGCTTGTGCTGATAGAATCCGGGTCGTTGTTGCCGCTGGTGAGATTGGTGCGCAGACCGGAACCGTTGTTAAAGCCGGGCCGAATTGCATCGTCTGCACTATAAGGAACGCCATCCATATTCACAACCTGCAAAATCGATGGGTCAAAGGTAATCGGGATATAGAAACCGGTCAATTTTGCAAAGTCTTCCATATAAATATTCAGTGTAAATTGCTGTCCAACGCGGATGGACAAATCATTGATGTTGTTTGCCTGCGCGGAATATTCAATCGGCACACCATTGTCTGTGGTGGTGCTGATGGTCATAAACAGTTTGTTTGCAGAACTCGGCTTGGTCGGCGGAATATTCTCAGGTTTGGTCACCGTTGCCTCTGTTGTCGGTGTGCTGCTCGTGGAGCCGTTTCCTGCCAGACCACCGCTGTTGTCACCTGCAAAATAGTCGTCCTGCGACTGAGTAGTAACATAGAAAGAATTACGTGTTGCACGCACTGACAGAACGGTTTCCTTTTCTGTCACGTTTTCAAAAATCGGCTGCGGAATCAAATAATCCTCTTCCTTAGGATAGAATGTAGAAAGGTTACCACCCCAACCATAGAGTTCGTTGTCTGTTGTCATAACAACGACTGAATGATCCGCCGAAGTCATAATATAATGCGCACGTTTATTGGAATAGTTTACGCTGCCGGGACCAAATGCAGCATAGGGAGTCGGAAGGTCATTGGGATGCACAAAATATTCATGGATTCGTCCATCGGCTTTCTGGGGAAACATCCATTCCCCATTTCCCAATTTTCCGCCGGCGCTGCTACCCCACGTCCAGATAGTTCCTTTGTCGTCCAGCGCAACGACTGTATTATATTCTAAAGAAAGTTGTTTGATTTTTCTGCCGCTGAATTCAGGGCGACTTGTTACCCGATAGGGGGTTGTTTTGGGAATATCTGTTTTGGTTTTGCCGTCCGCGCCCCAACCATTTGGAATCTGCCCACGGAGATTTTCACCCCAACCGAACAGCTCGCCACTTTCCATCAATACCAGAACCGCATTGATTGGTGTAGAAGGTATACCAGTGCTAAGAGTAGCCGGACCGGAACACCAAACTTCTTTAATCACTTCGTCTTTTCCGGTTGCGCTTTTAAACAGCGCCATCATTTCCGGCGTATCCACGCGATATTGATTATTTGGTGTACGCGGAAGTACCCACCATTGAATGCTGCCGTCTGTTGCCTGAACCTTTGCGCCCATACCAAAATATGCGCCAAAGGTGGTATCCAAAATTTTGCCACCATCAAACAGTTGCTGTCCGTTTGTTGGTTGAACCTCTGTCCATGTCGCGGTGGAAGCTTGATACAGTTTTCCTTCCTCGGATACAGCCATACAGCCACAGTCGTGGAAACCGGCTTTAATAATGCCGAAACCGCCAAAAACCGATCGGTCAATCTTCACAGGACTGGTATACGTTTTTGTTTCGCCAAGTCCAAGCGGAGATGTAGAGCCGTTGGTTCCCCACACATAGAGGTCGCCGTCGGTAATCTTAGCCATGACAGGATATCCCACCGATACTGCGTGTGCGTCATGCAGCTCGTCCACCGTTGCAGTACGCGGGCGAGTCGATGCTGCAGAAGCAGCCATATTCGGCAGAACAAAAACAGAACAAAGCAGCGTCAATGCCAAGATAAGACTTACTTGTTTCTTCATAGTTTTGCCACACTCCTTTTTTAATAAATGAACAAAGAACATTCTCTCGCACTCATATACTTTTCAAATATTTACCGTCCCAAGGTTTCGGCAAACAACACAAAGTATCCCCACAGACTGCGCGAGAAAAGGATAACGACTGCTGCCTGCGGATACAATATTTGTCCGCGATATACAGTCCTGTCTATGCGTTTGCATAGAATTATCCTTCTACATTCTACTACGTTTTAAAGGAAATGTCTACATGTTTTTGGTTTTTTATCCACTTGTGCAATTGGAGTTTGCAAAAAATGAGATTTTTAGAAAGGGATTCCACTAGAAACAGAAAATTATGGAAATGGGCAAGAAAAAATGGAGGGAAAGATGGAAATTGCGTATTCTTGACTGCTGAAAATGCCTATAAAATAAGGTTTTTGCGTATTGGACAAAAAATGAGAGCAAAAATAGATAATGCAATTCACAAGCAGAAATAACAATCAAAAATATAGAGGATTGCGTTTTTGAGGTAAGCCGTGGTACAATAAAAACAGAAGCCAAGAACACAGGAAGGAGGAACGGTTTTGAAACATTTGAAAAAATATTTTGCAGCAGGTTTGTCGGCGGGAATGTTTGTCGGCGCGTTGTGTGGCTGTAGCGGTGTGAGCGAAAAAGCAGCGGGAGAAGAGAATCTGAAGCTCACCTGGTGGACGATTAACCACCAGTCGGCATACATATCTAATTATAACGAAGTGGCGGCGTTTGGGCAAATGCAGGAAAAAAACGGTATAGAAATCAAGTTTATTCATCCAGCGGCGGGTCAGGAGGCAGAACAGTTCAAAGTGATGATTTCGTCAAAGGATTATCCTGATATCATCGATTGGCAGTGGGAAACGGAGTATCCGGGTGGCATGAACAAGGCGGTTAACGATGGCGTGATTATTAAACTGGATGATTATATGCAATATGCGCCGCATTATGGGAAACTTTTGGAACAGCGGGCAGATTTCCGAAACAGTGTGAAAACAACGGATGGTGCAATTTTGACCTTTAATGAATTGAAGGACGATATTGGTATCAATTCTTATCTAGGTCCCTGTATTCGAAAAGATTGGCTTGACAGGCTGGGGTTGGAGGTGCCGCAGACGATAGATGACTGGTATACTGTTTTAAAAGCATTTAAAACGATGGACCCTAATGGTAACGGCAGAGCAGATGAGATTCCGCTGGTAGATTCGCAGGAAGAAAGTTTGCAATACTTATCGGCTGCTTGGGGCGCTTTTAAAGGAAGATTTTACGAAAAGGACGGGCATATGGTCTATGGCAGTATTCAGCCGGAATATAAAGACTTTTTGCAAACCATGCATGATTGGTATGCAGAAGGGTTAATTGACTCGGAACTTGCTTCTTGCAGCAGAACCAATATTGACGCCAAAATGCTGGGAGATACAGCGGGAGCATTTGTGGGATATATGGGAAGTCAGATGGGAAATTATCTGGCACAGCGTCCGGAAATGAATCTGGTCGGCGCGCCTTGGCCCACGGGACCGGCAGGCATCTCTTATATCGGAATGCCGGAAATGCTAAAAACGACGATTCCGGGTTATGGAAGCGCCATTTCAACGGCGAACCAGCATGTGAAGGAAACCATGGCGCTACTGGACTATAACTATAGTGAAGAAGGCATTATTGCTCAAAACTGGGGCGTTGAAGGCGTCACGTTTGAACGAAATGGAGAGCAACTTCAGTTTTTGGATAGTGTACTGCATGACGGGAGCGGAAAAAACCCCATTGAAGCTATGAGCCCTTATACGCTGACGACATGGGGCGGTTATGGGAAAGTTATGAACGGCGCGGCATATAAAGCTTTGATGCAGACCTATGACCAGCAAAAAGAAGCGTCAAAGATCTGGACACAGGGCGACACCAGTCTGCTGTTGCCGGCGTTTCCACTCACAGCGGAGGAGTCGCTGCGTATCAGCAACATCATGACAGAAGCGCGGCTCTACGAAAACGAAATGTATGTCAAAATGATTATGGGAATTGAACCCATTTCAGAGTTTGAGGAATATGTTGCACGTATGGAAGCTATTGGCACCAGCGAGGCGGCAAAGCTTTATGAAATTGCATATACAAGATATAGGACGCAGCAATAATAATAAGGAAGAAATCAAAAGGAGGAGAAAAGGGTGAAAAAAATAGTAGCGATGGTGGTGATAGCGGCAATGTTGTTTGCTGCTGTCCATGTATGCGCCGCTGGTGAGAACAATAAAGCGGCATTTGAACTACAGTCCTTGGGGATTCTGATTCCGGGAGAGGATGGCGATTTTGCACTTTCGCGGGAGGTAACCCGTGCGGAGTTTGTGGCAATGATTGTGCGAACACTGGACATGGAGAGTACTGTACAGAACATGGCATATGAACCGCGTTACCGTGATGTGCCGCAAAGTGAATGGTTTGCAGGATATGTGAACCTGTTGTCACAGCTCGGAATGGTAAGCGGAGATGGAAATGGTCTGTTTCAGCCGCTGGATACCGTGAGTTTGCCGGAAGCGGCAAAAATCATGGTGAGTTGTCTGGGCTATGGTGCAGTGGCAAACGAAGCAGGCGGGTATCCGAATGGGTTTATGAACTGGGCGGCGCAACTCGGACTATTAAAAAATGTCGGCGCGGCGGGTGTTATGACACGTGCAGACGCAGTACAGCTTATCTATAATGCGCTGGATGTGAAAACTATGCAGGCGTCGTTTGGCGTGGCAGGTAAACTGGAATATACAGTTTCAGATAACGACACGCTGCGTGGTCGGTTTGAGGACCGTGTGAAGATGACTGGTATTGTGACAGCGAACTATGAAAGCTATCTGGTGCTGCCGGTGCAGGGGCTGCGGGAAAATGAAATCGTCATTGACGATGTGGTTTACCGGACGGGGGGGCTGGAAGCAGCTTCCCTGCTGGGGCAAAAAGTAGAGTTTTATGTGCAGGAAAATGAGGACACGGGGCGGAATACGCTGGTATCCATTCGCGCGGCAAAAGAAAATGAGATTTTGACGGTGGATGGAGAAGATATTTCCTCGCTCACTGAAACGCAACTGCAATATGTGCAGGACGGACGGGGGAACGTGACAGAAAAAATCAAGTCCGGCGCGGCATTGCTGCGCAACGGACGTCCGCTGACACGTCCCGGAAAAGAAGATTTTGAAGTGAAAAACGGCAGTGTGACGTTGCTGGATAATGACGGCGACAGTGTTTACGATGTCGTGATGATAGAAGAT
This sequence comes from uncultured Clostridia bacterium, assembly GCA_949739095.1. Classification (GTDB taxonomy): domain Bacteria; phylum Bacillota; class Clostridia; order RUG12999; family RUG12999; genus JAAWTG01. The sequence goes on from CATIYX010000143.1 coordinate 9,375, forward strand.
TATGAAGCGGCGCGGGTGGACCGCGTGAGTGGCGACAGCATTTATTTGAAAGATGATATTGGCAGAGAGAAAAAACGGTCTCTGCTGCTGGACGAAAACGACAAAGACTTGACCTTTTCGCTCTGTATGGCGGACGGGAGCGCAGTGAAAACAGAAGAGTTAAAACCGGACGATATTGTCAGTGTAGCGTCTAGCGTGGATGGACAGCTTGTGCGGATTATTGTCAGCCGCCACGTGGAAGAAGGAACGCTTACGGAAATTGGAGAGGATACCATTTCTGTTGATGGAATCAGCTACAAAACGTTGGAAACTGAAATCAAAGCAGAGCCGGGAGACGATATCCGTGCCTATTTGGATTTCCGCGGAAAAGTCGTGATGACAGAGAAAATGAAGAATGCACGACGGCAATTTGGCTATGTGCTGGAATGTGGTGGAAGTGGTATGTCACTGGGACAGATTAAAATTTTGCAGCCCGGCGATTTCCGAGAAGAAATGGTGTCCAACAAGGATGAAAACAATCCGGTGGAAACAGCAGTACTGCGCGGACGCAATAAACAGGTGTTGGTGCTGGATTTGGCAGGCAAGGTGAATGTGAACGGGGTGTCCATGTCCCTGTCCGACCTGCAAGCCTATTTTGGAGAGCCGCACAGTGGTATTTTGAACAACAAACGGGTCATTCGTTATACGTTGAACGCAGAAGGAAAAGTGAATACTATCAGCCAGCCGGAACGGATTTATGACCCCGACCGCGGCGTGGACAAAAACAAAACCTATAATTCCTATGAAAAAACGTTTGGTAACAGCGGCAACACGCCATTTGGTGCGAATGAAACAACCAAGGTACTTTGTATTCCTGACAACAAAGGTGTGAAAACAGAAGAAGACTATCTGGCAACCATTGACCTCAATAATGGTTCCACCTATGTGGTTTCCGGTTTTGATATAGATGAAGAAACCAGAATTGCGGACTTGATTGTGATTACTACAACACTGGACGCGGCGGCAACAGGTGTTATCAACGACAAAAGCGAGTTTGCTGTTGTGGCAGGAATGAAAAAACGCATGGACGAAGCGACAGGCGATACCATTACTGTGGTCTCCATGTGGTCGGAGGGCATTTTGCAGTCCCGCACGCCGGCGGATATTGCAGAGGTGAAAACCGCCGCGGCGAATTTGAAATTTGGTGATGTGATTTACTACAGCGAAGATTCCGACAAAAACCTGAACAAAATTCAGCGTATCGGCAGACTCGCGCCATCACCGGCGCTTTATTCGGACGGCAGTGCCTCCAATGAAAGAATGTTGTTCGGACAGGTGGATTCTATTCAGTTCAATCAGATTGATGATGTGCTCAACCGCCGCGTGGATATTGTGACGGCATGGACGGCAGAAGATAGGAGCGCGAGCGCAGAAATTTTGCTCAACTGCCGCAACCCCATTCCATTGTATCTGGTTGATAACCAACTGGAGGAAATCACCAAAATTGAGACGGAAGATATCCGCCAGGGCGACAAGATTTTTGCACATATTGTAGGTTACAAATTACGCTGTGCAGTTGTCGTGCGCGACTAAGGGAGGATGAAAAGCATGAAAAAAAGAATTTACGCATTTGCGCTGGTATTTGCCATGCTGATGAGTGTCATTGCGGTGCCCGCAGCAGCGGAGACGCTGACAGGCGATGTGCTGGATGATGAAATGGGATATGCAGACATTAACGCAGTGCCATGGGGAACAAACTGGACGTCCCAGCGCATTGAGCAGCCGGAGGGTTTCACAGGGGCCTGGGCGGATACGACAACGCCTAAGGTGGGGGCGGTAGAAGTGAAAGACGGTAAAATTCGCACATATCGCACAGGAACTTTGACAAATTCCGATACTGTTACTGTGAGTCGTGTGCTTTCCACCAGCGCACAACCAGCCAATGATATGACATTGGAATATGAATATATGAAAGAGGACAAGGTGAAGGTATATGTAAATATTGCCTCTCCTACTTCATGGAAAGGACCGCTTGCAATAACGCATTTGGAAAACGGAACATTTGCAGCAGCGGGTTCGGGAGCATCTTTGAGTGGCGGCAACAATATAACAGCGACAGGGAAAGTAAAAGTGACAATACATCTGCACAAAAAAGAAGGAAATGCGGATGTTTATGTTAATGACCAGCTGCTAAAAAAAGGTTATCAATATGATACGCGTTACGGTGATTTTTATGATGCAGGAAAAGTAAATTTTGTCTTGCAAAATGGAACAGAGATGAATCAGGGTGTCACCATCAACTATATCCGTTACATGGAAACAGCAGAATATGCAAATATCGCCATGGCAAAAGATGCGGCTAGCGTAGATGTGACAGGTCTGCCGAAAAGCGGCGCAGCCATTACGGAAAACATTACGCTACCGACTTTGCCGCAAACGCTGTCTTATGGTAGTACGGGCGTTTGGGAATCTTCAGATGACAGCGTGTTAAATGCGCAAACTGGTGTGGTGACACGCAGCGAAAATGATAAGCAGGTAACACTTTCTTTAAAACTTTCCAAATTTAACGAAGTGGGAGAAACTGTGACACAGGAACAGCCAACACTATCTTTCCGCTATACCGTGACAGGAACAAAAGCGGAAAGCGGCACGCCTGGTACGCTTCCGGTCAGTCTGGCAGGCGATGTGCTGGACGATGAAATGGGTTATGCGGACATTAATGCAGTGCCGTGGGGATATTGGAGAAACGGCGCTGTGGGTAACGGTACGGATAATCCGGCGCCATATCTGTTCATGTATACCACGGGCGGCGTGAACCAGCCGGCTGGATTTAACGGAACTTGGTATGATGATGAATCCAAAGCGACAAAATCAGGAACCATTGCAGTGGAAAACGGCAATTTGAAATTGACGCGGACAGCGGCAAAAAATGCAGGAGATACCATAAGTCTGAATAAATTTTTGACCACAGGCACGCAGCCGGCAGACAAAATGACGGTGGAATTTGAATATGAAAAAGAGACTGGTGCAAAAATGCAGATTGGGATTCAGTCTCCTGATAACTGGCGTGGGGCGCTTGCTGTGACGCAAAACGCAAACGGAACCTTTTCGGCAGCGGGAAACAGCAGCGGAACGGTCAATGGCAGCATTACCAGTTCCGGAACCACCAAAATCACCATACATTTGGACAAAGGAGCAAAAAAGGCTGACATCTATGTCAACGACCAGCTGCTGGTCAAAGGATATGGCTATGACACACGCTATGATGGATATTACGATGCGGGAAAGTTGGGCTTCACTATTTTGAAGGACAGCGACCAGAACAAAAGTGTCACTATTCATTATATTCGGTTTATGGAAACGGCGGAATATGCAAACATTGCTTTGGCAAAAGATGCGAAAGCAACGATTGATGTGACGGGACTGCCACAGAGCGGCGCGACTCTGGAAAACAACCTCACACTGCCAACACTGAATACACTTCCGTATGGCAGCATTCCCTATTTGGAAAGTTCAGACGACAGCATTTTGAATGCGGAAACGGGTACAATTACACAGCGGCTGGAGGAACAGAACGTAACATTGACGTTGAAACTGAAAAAACTGAATGAAAACGGTGAATATACAATTTCTGATAATGCAGTAAAACAATGGAACTATACCGTAGCAAAATCTACTGCAACCTTGCAGGATGATATGAATGCTTTGAGAGTGAATGATTTGTTGGGCAGCAATGCGGCAGCGGATTCGATTACCACAGCGTTAACCTTACCTAATACCGGAAAATATGCGGGCAGTGATATCACCTGGAGCATGTTGCCGGAGGACGCGCCTATTGACCTTGAGACCGGCGCGGTAACACGGCCTGTCTATGGGGATGATGTACCGGTGAAGCTCATGGCAACGCTTGAAAACGGCAGTGAGACACTGACCAAAGAGTTTGATATTGTGATTTTAACACAGCCGTCTTTTGTAAAGAATTTAGCACTAGGCAAACCGGCGACAGCAAGTGCAGTCTATGCAGAAGCATGGGGCGCAACGGAAGCAACAGATGGAAACACGACCACGACCCGCTGGGCATCCAGAGGAAGTAACAACTGGATTTATGTTGATTTGGGCGCGCCGACAAAAGTAAGTGCACTGCGCTTCTATGAATTTGCCTATCGTATCACTGCCTTTGTGGTGGAATATTCCGATGATGCACAAAACTGGACGGCAGTCAAAACCGTGACAGGATTACCCTCCAGCGGAACGGGCAACCGGCCGGCATATACCACAGAGTTTCCGGCAGCTACCGCGCGCTATTGGAGGCTGCGGCAGACTGCAGGTAGTGCAGATATTTCTATTTTTGAAGTGGAGCTTTATGACACTACGCAGCGGTTCTACGAATCGGCAGTATCCGTGAATGATGAAGCGCTGGGGAGCGTACAAAGAACCGGTGGACCCGGGTATACGGTTGGCGCAGAAGTCGTTTTAAGCGCACAAGCAGGGACGACAGGGAAATTTATCGGGTGGCAACTTCCGGAAGGGCTGACGTTAATGGAAGGCACGGCGCAGTCGCCGGATATCAAATACGCACAGCCGCAAAAGAATATCGAAATTGTAGCGGAATTTGAAGAAAAACCAGCCGCTTCCATTGATGTGGAAAGTGCGGTCTATGATAAACATGAGGAGTCAGAAAATCATAAAAATATTGTAGTGAATTTCACGGCGGGAGACTATGTTCTGCAAAATATCCGCTGTGGTAAGGACGTATTGGAAGAAGGAACGCAATATACAAAAAAAGAAAACGTCATTACCTTGCTGCAAAGCTGGCTGGAAACTTTAAGCGGAGAACAAACAATTGTGTTCCAGACAGACGGCGGCACACAACCATCGCTGAAACTGGAAATTGGTGATAGTAATCCGACTGTGTTGATTTGGGAAGATTTGGCGGCAATCACCAAACCGGATTATCAGATTCAGGATGGAATGACTATTCCGGCAGTAGGTCCTCTGCATGGTTCGGATATCATCGTAACCAGTAGCAATGAGAGTGCATTGCAAGTAGTGCGTGAGACGCAAAACGGACAATTGGTGAATAAATTGGTGGTGAAAGCGGCAGCAAGCACTAACGTTACCCTGACGATTTCAGGTAAACTAGACGGAGCTACAGCCAGTCTGCCGGAAATCCGCTGTGCAGTCCGCGGCAAGGGAGGAAGTAATGGATCTGGTTCCGGTGGCTCCGGCGGTGGTGGTGGCAACACCGTTCGTCCTTCCGGCTCCGGTGTGGTGAATTATGGAACCGGCACAGTTCCGGCACCGGTACAGCCGAATGGTACGACACCTGTGCAGTCCAGCCGGTTTGGAGATATGCCAAGAGATTATTGGGCGCACGACTATGTGGAATTGCTGGTGGAAAAAGGAATTGTTTCGGGCGATGACAAAGGGAATTTCGCGCCGGAGCAGCAAGTGACCAGAGAAGAATTTGTGAAAATGATTGTGCTGACGCTGGGATTGGCAACAGATAGTGTAGCGGTTCTGCCTTTTGAGGACGTTGCAGCAGATGATTGGAGCTATCCCTATATTGCGGCGGCATATGAAGCAGGTATTATTAGTGGAACGGGAGAAAACGTGTTTGGCATTGGCGCGACTATGAGCCGTCAGGATATTGCGGTGGTAACGGCACGTGCGCTGGATGCAGCACAAGTGAAAATTTTGCCGGTGACGGCAACAGTTCAGTTTACAGATGAAGCAACAGCGGCGGACTATGCGGCAGCGGCTATCAGCCGTATTGCACGCAGCGGTATTGTCGGCGGATATCCGGATGGGTCATTCCAGCCGCTGGGAACCATCACTCGTGCAGAAGCAGCAAAAGTGCTGGCGCAGGTCATTCGGCTAAAGGAGGAATAAACGCATGAATAAATTAATATCTCTGCTGCTTTGCGCCGCGCTTGCCGCGGGCAGTGCGGCAGGTGGCGGATATGGAAGGGAGAGAAGTTCGGTGATTGCGGCTGACGCGGAAAATACCTCCTTTGTGACACTGCCGGAAACAGGTGTGACAGTGGAGACGAACCCAACCGGCTATGCATATAAATCTCCGTATAACGAAGAAACAACGCTGGATTTTGTTGACCCGCAGTATATGAGCGATGAAGCGTTTTTCGGTGCATGGGACGGCACAAAATGGACCACCGAGCCGAAATTGGATTATGAGAACTATATGGGACTTAGTCAGGTGGAAAGTTACGCAAAAAACAGCGATTATGAGAGTGCTAAAAGCGCACTGCTGCAATATTATCGGGAACGGGAACTGCAATACGCAAGACCCATAATTGGCGCGAATAACAAAAAGGAAATCTTAACCGCGCAGCTTTTGAGGCATAACTATACTTATAATGAAAACAGCAATGCACAATTGATTGATATTGCTACGGTGGAAAGCCATGAATACAATGAGCAGCAGCCGGTTGAGGTGGACGTTACCTCGTTTGTCAAAACGGTTTTAGATTCCACCACTACCGTTATGCCGCTGTATTTGACAGCACGCAACAAAGACGGTGCACAAATTTCCATTTTGTCAAAAGAATATGGCGAGGGCAATTTGGGCGCGCGTATCAGCATTGTCAGCAACGGCGTAACCACAGACTATGAAGTGACTGAGGATGCTATGATTGCGGGTGGATATGGCAAAAATGCGAGTTATAACTATAAAGGCGCAACGGAGCTTTTGCTGGAAGAAAGTCTTTCTTCTATCAATACGCGCACACCCAAAGAAGAAGGAACAGGGCAGCCAACAACCTTCCCGGTAGATGAAAATACGCGGCGGGTGCATTTGAAATTTGATTTGGCAGGCGCAGGCGCGTCCGGTGATGTCGCTAGTGCAACGCTGAAGCTTTATGCTAAAATCAACGACAAGGAAAACCATGTAGACCGTAAGGATATGGTGTTGTTCGTCACGAAAAATACTGACTGGAGCGAGGATACCGTTTCTTTTAACAGCACCAATCAATACATTTTCTCCTATGAACATGAACCCTCTCTGCGGTGGCATCGTCCATGGCTGGGTGCAGCAGGACACCGTTATACGGATGAATTATACCGTTTTAATACTTATTTGAAACATCCCATCGGACAGTATAACTACACGACTGAGGACAAAGAGGAATATGCCTATACCGCTTTGCGGCAGTGGGCGGAATTTATTCGCTGGAACGGCAGCAGCGCAGTGGCTCCACAGAAACATTGGGCAGAAGGTAATGGCGGAGAGGTGATTGACTCCTATTTGGGCGTTGCTTGCCGCAATCAGTTCATGCCGCAGGCGTTGTTTGCACTGATTCAATCCAAGCATATGACGCCCGATTTGCTGACAGCTTCCATGAAATATTTGACGCTGACGGCGGACTATTCTTATAATCGTACGCCAAATACCAATAACATCGGTGCACAGGAGATTTCGGGGCTTTATAATGTAGGGCTCTGTTTCCGCGAAATGAAACGCGGTCCTATCTGGCAGGAGCGGGCAATTAGTCGTCTGCCCTCTTATACGCGTAACTACATGATGAGTGACGGCACCATTACGGAAGTGGCGCTGGGCTATGTGGACTATGCATTGAGCGGCATTTGGGCAGTGCAAGATTATGCGGAACAAATGGACGAACGCGTGGAATACAGTGATGAAGTAAAAGAGGTTATGAAAACCATGGCATACTACCTCATGCACGCGTCTGGTCCGGGCGGACGGGAGATTCAGCAGGGAGATGCCTATGCATATTCCTCTACAGCGGTGAAACGGCAGCTTAACATCATTGCGGAACTGACAGATGACCCCTATATCTGGTATGTGGCGACAGATGGGCAGCGAGGAACCATACCGGAGGACACCTCGGCAATGTATCCCGTTGGGAAAAAATATACCATGCGCAGCGACTGGAACCCTTCGGCAGTCTTTTTGCAGACCAATGCAGACAATGCATACCAAAGCCATGGACACAAAGATGATTTATCTATTGTTTTGTGGGGCTATGACCAGTATTTGTTAGCAGACCCACTCTATTCCAGTTATCAGGGCGGTACAGCGTCTACGTGGCTGACTGGTACAACAGGACACAATACGGTTGTGGTGAACAATGCCAGTCAATCCTCCTCTTCAAATACAGCAAATCAGGGAGTTACCAACAAATGGGAAGCAAATAACGTCTATGATTTTGCAGATGTCACAACCAAAAACTATGACGGACAGGGCGTGAGCCATTCCAGAAAGATTTTGTTTGTGCGTCCCGGCTATTTTCTAGTGTTTGACCATATGAAGCCGACAAACAATACATCAAAGAATTACAAGCAATACTGGCATTTCTTGCCCGATGCGGATATTTCTATGAATGAGGAAACAGGTGTGGTACGGACGAATTTCGCGCGCGCTAACGTTCAGGTGGCGACAGTGTTGAAAGACGGCATTACACCGACGCTGCGGGAGGACGGCTATTATGGACTCGGACATTCCGGTGTTATCAACAATGTGAAATACGCCTATTATGAACAGAATGCTACGGAAACAGCAACCTATGAAACGCTGATTTATCCTGAAGAAGTCGGAAAAAAAGGCTTGGTGCAAACAAATGTGGAAGAAATTCCGTTGGAGGGTGTGGAAGCCGGCGCGGCAAGTGCAATGCAATATGTGATTGACGACCGCGCGGATGGTGAAAAAACAGAAGGAACCGCTTATCTGGTGCACGACAGTAGCGTGCAAACGAACCGGATAGTAGGCGACTATGTGACAGACGCATCCATGCTGCACATTTCCCATAAAGCAGGAAAACTTTCCGAAATTGCTTTTTCCGGTGGAAAAAGCCTGACTGCACTAGATGGTACGGCATATATCAGTGCGCCGCAAACGATTGCGGATTTAGGTGTGCGATACAGTGAGAAAACATTGGAATTGGCAACCTCATCAGAGGTGGAACGCGAAGGACTGACCATTTATGCTCCCACGGCAATCGGGACCGTTACATGGAATGGAGAAGCGGTTAGCGTACAGCGCAGTGGAAACTACATCTACTTTGGCGAAAAGGCTTCTGTAGCGGATACCTCCAAAACGCCGGAAACCGAAAACGGCAATACACCGGTGAAAACACCGGAACCTGCCCCAACACTGCCCTCCCATGGCGGTGGAGGAAACAGTGGCGGCAGTGGTGGTGGCGGAGCTGCGGCGGCGGTAAAACCAACAGCAACACCAGAGAATACACTGGCGCCAATCGTTACGCCGCAGCCGACAGTCACACCGGACAACAGAGTATCGGGTAAACTGAGTGAAGGTATGAAGGCGGAACTGAAAGGACACTGGGCGGAAGCAGAAATCAGCAAAATGGTGGAAAAGGGAATTGTCAAAGGCATCAGCGCAGATTCGCTGGGATTGGGTAACGCGACTACCCGTGCAGAATTCACCGCCATGCTGGTACGCGCGTTGGACCTAAAAGAAACGCTGCAGGAAGATGTATTTTCTGATGTACCGACAGACGCTTGGTATGCCGGAGCATTTGCTGCTGCAAAAGAAGCAGGTATTTTACAGGGAGCGGACGGCAAAGCCAATCCGGAGGATAACATTTCCAGAGAGGAAATGGCAAAAATGCTGGCAGCCGTTTGTAAGAGCTGCGGCATAGAAGCGGCGGGAGAAGATAAAACATTCACTGATAGCGATACTGTGAGCGATTGGGCGCGGCAGGACGTGACAGAATCGGTAAAATTGGGATTGATGAACGGCATGGAGGACGGTTCGTTTGCCCCGAAAGAAGCGGCATTGCGCGAACAGGTTATCGTTGTGCTGGAGCGTTTGCTTCATCTATTGGAAAATACATCAAAATAAACAAAAATAAACAAATACAAAAATAAAAACAGGTAAAAAAATAGAAAACCAGAAAAAAGAAGGAGTTTCGAGCGGCGGCGGCGAATAAAATAAATAATCAAATAAGGCTGAAACTGCAAAAGGCAATTTCAGCCTTTTGCATACGGAAGGAGAAAAACATGGAACATCAATTGTGGTATAAAACCCCTGCAAAGGACTGGAACCATGCATTGCCGATTGGGAATGGACGGTTGGGCGGCATGGTTTGGGGCGGCGCAGGCGGCGGAAAATTCGGTCGGGAAACCGTGAACCTGAATGAGGACACATTGTGGTATGGTGGGTATCAGGACCGCAACAGCCGTGACGCAAAACAGCATATTCCGGAAATTCGTCGGCTGCTGTTTGAAGGCAAAACGCAGCAAGCATTGAATTTGGCGCGTATGAGCATGACGTCCCATCCGAAATATTTTGGTGCATATCAGCCACTGGGTAATTTGGTGATGGAAGAGCACAATTCAGGTGAACCAAAAAACTACTGCCGCGCATTGGATTTGGAACGCGCGGTCGTGACGGTGGAATATGACTTAAATGGCGCACATATCAAACGGGAGTATTTTGCCAGCTATCCTGATAATGTAATGGTGATACGCGTCTGCGCGGACCAACCGGTTTTGGATTTTTCCTGCAACTTGATGCGCCGTCCGTTTGACGGCGGCTGTCAGATGATTGCAGCGGATACGGTGGCAATGAACGGCTCCTGCGGACAGGGCGGCGTGAAATTTACCTGTGTTATGATGGGGCGTTGCAACGGAAAAACAGAGGTGATTGGCGACTATCTGCATTTGTCAGACTGCTCGGAAGCGGTGGTGATTCTTGCGGCACATTCCGACTTTGCTGGAGAGGACCCGTTTGCGGCGTGTTTGCATACTTTGGAAGGCGTGAAAGAAAAAACGGTGGAAGAAATGCTTGCGCGGCACATACAGGACTATCAGGTATTGGAAGGGCGTGTGCAGTTGAATCTTGCCACGGCGGAAACCCCGCTGCCGACAGACGAACGGTTGGAGAGAGTCAAAGCGGGCGGTGAGGATAACGGACTGTTGGAACTATATTATCGTTTCGGACGTTATCTTATTATTTCCAGTTCGCGTCCGGGCACAGCGGCAATGAATTTGCAGGCAATCTGGAACCATGATTTCACGCCGTCATGGGAAAGTAACTATACTATCAATATCAACACCGAAATGAACTATTGGCCGGTGGAAGCGGCAAACCTATCTGAGTGTCATTTGCCGCTGTTCGATTTGCTGGAGCGTATGCTGCCCAACGGGAAAAAGACAGCGCAATTAATCTATGGCTGCAATGGATTTGTGGCGCACCACTGTACCAACATTTGGGGGGATACGGCGGTAGAAGGGAATGTATTCCCGTCTCCTATTTGGCCCATGGGCGGCGCATGGTTGGCGCTGCATTTGATGGAACACTATGAATTTACCCAGGACAGGGAATTTTTGCGGCAGCGCGCCTATCCCATTTTGCGCGAAGCGGCGCTCTTTTTCCATGAATATATGGTGGAGGATGAAGAGGGATATTTGGTGACAGGACCTTCCACATCGCCGGAGAACACCTATATTATGGAGAATGGCACACAGGGGTCGCTGTGTATGGGACCGGAAATGGATATGCAGATTGTGAAACAGCTCTATCGCAGTTGTATTATGTGCAGCGAAATTTTAGAGGAGGACGGTGCGTTTGCGGAGGAATTGAAAAAAGACTTGAAAAAAATTCGTCCGCCGCGCGTGAATTCCTATGGCGGTTTGATGGAATGGCAAAAGGACTACGGAGAAGCGGAACCGGGACCCCGCCATATTTCTCATTTGTTTGCACTGCACCCCGGAAAAGAAATCAATTACCGCGAGCCGCAGTGGCTGGAGGCTTGCCGCAAAACACTGGCACATCGACTGGAAAATGGCGGTGGACATACCGGTTGGAGCTGTGCATGGATTGTGAATTTCTATGCGCGGTTATTGGATGGGGAAAAAGCGCTGGATATGCTCTATCATTTATTGCGCCAGTCTACCTATCCCAATTTGTTTGACGTACATCCGCCGTTTCAGGTGGACGGTAACCTTGGCGGAACTGCCGCTATCATGGAACTGCTGCTGCAAAGTCAGTTAGAGGAACTGTATCTGCTGCCGGCGCTGCCGAAAGCGTGGAAAGACGGAAGTGTCCACGGATTGCGCGCCCGCGGCGGGTTTGAAGTGAATTTGATGTGGAAAGACGGTAATCTAACACAGGCAGAGATTTTGCCACAGACAGACGGCATGTGCCGTGTGAAGCTGCCATGCAAAATGAATGTGGAACTGAACGGACTTGCGCTTGGCAGTGTGGAGGAATTCTCGCTGGATACCGAAGCGGGAAAATCCTATATTTTGAATTGTCAGGCATAAGGGATAAAAGCGCAGGAGCCAAGGCATGCGGTTCCTGCGTTTCATTTTGAGAATGAAAAAGGGGGAAACAACAATGGAAAAAGCAATGGAATTGTTGGAACGGGTGTTGCCCGGGCACGGTCAGGCGTTCGTCATGGAGAAAATAGAACCGGACGCCGGACAGGACGTGTTTGAGGTAGATAAACAAGGCGGGAAGATACTGCTGCGCGGCAACAACACCATCAGCCTCTGCATGGCGGTGCACTGGTATTTGAAATATGTCGCACGGGTACACCTGTCC
>CATIYX010000144.1 GCA_949739095.1 uncultured Clostridia bacterium
CACTTTTCTGCCTACAAATTTGATGTTCATACAAAAACCTCCTCTTATGTCCGCTTGCGCCGGACACCTGTAATATTACAGATACTAGTATCTGCATAAATGGGGCTTCCCATACCCGACAAAAACCATTTTTTGCCGTTTGGGATGACCTTTCCCATCTGTCTGCCTCCAGGCAGATGGGAAAAGCCGCCCTTACATATGGGAAATTTCCCTTGGGGTAGGATTTTGTAATCTGTTCTTTGTGAAACTCAGGAGAATCAATCGCCTGTACTTATAACACACACTTTCTATGCCGCGTGACATGACAGCTTATCGTAACCGCTACCGGCAGACCTGCAATATGGGTCGGGAATGTTTCAATATTCACGCCAAGCGATGTCGTATCGCCGCCGAGCCCCGCTGCACCAACGCCCAACCCATTGATTTTCTCCAACAATTCCCTTTCCAAATCCGCATAATAGGGGTCAGGATTACTGCTGTCAATACTGCGTGCCAGTGCTTTTTTGGATAAAATGGCGGCTTTCTCCATACTTCCGCCGATTCCAACGCCAACAACGGTCGGCGGACAGGGGTTGGGTCCTGCTGTTTTCACGGTATCCAGTACGAATTGTACCACACCATCCACCCCTTGGGAGGGTTTAAGCATTTTCACGCCGCCCATATTTTCACTACCAAATCCCTTAGGCATAGCCGTAATGCAGAGTTTGTCACCCGGTATGATTTCATAATGAATCACTGCCGGCGTGTTGTCACCTGTGTTGCCGCGGCGGATAGGGTCTTTCACCACAGACTTTCGCAAATAGCCGTCCTGGTAGCCCTGGCGAACACCTTCATTGAGAGCTTCTGTCAGGTCGCCGCCTGTGATATGCAGTTCCTGCCCCACCTCTACAAACAGAATCATCATACCCGTATCCTGACAGATGGGCATTTCTTTTGTTTTTGCAATATCCGCGTTCACCAGCAGCGATTCCAACACATTTTTTCCCACCGGCGACTGTTCAGTTTCCACTGCGTCTGCAATCGCTCCGCGTATATCATCATTCAGCAGGCAGTTGCTGTCAATGCACATCTGCCGCACTGCGCCGATAATGGTTTCCACATCCAACTCCCGCATATATTATTCCTCCGTTATTCCATTAATTCTTAAAATATCCAGCGGTGTCTGCGCCAAATAGTCCGCCCCTGTTTCCTGTAATTCCTGCGCCGAACCAAACCCAAACAATGCACCGATTGCCGCCGTTCCCACACTTTTTGCCGCTTCCATATCGAAACTTCTGTCGCCAATCATTGTGCAGACACTTAAATCCTTGATACCATGTTTATCAATCACCGCTTGCAACAAATCCTGTTTTTTCTCCTGGTCATGCTGAAAATCCACGCCACAAATGGTTTTAAAATAGGTCGCCAACCCATAATGCTGCAAAATTTTTTCAGCATAGACCGTTGGTTTGCTGGTCACGACATAGAGCCCTGCACCCGCTTTTTGCAGCGTTTTCAGTGTCTGTTCCATACCATCATACACGCGCACTTCGCACCAGCCTTTTTCGCTGTAGTATTCACGGTAGCACCGTACCGCTTCTGCACCGCCTGCTTCGTCCAAATTCCAAAACTTGGTAAACGACGCCACCAACGGCGGTCCGATATACCTCTTGATGTCCCCTAATTTTTCTCTGCTGATGCCCATAGCGTCCATCGCATGACAAATTGCATTTTGAATGCCCTCCTGAGAATCCACCAGCGTTCCGTCTAAATCAAAAAACAAATGTTGATATTTCATGCCCTTTCATTTCCTTCCTTTTGTGTCCCCTTTTCCCGAAACACCCATAACCGATTTCCCAGGAAATTCACCAAAATAGAGACAGGTCCTGCAATGAACAAGTTCGCTAAAATTTCGCTGGTTTTCATCAAATCAAGTTCCAAATGTAAATGCCCCAGCAGTGAAACCAGCAACCTATTTCCGAAATGTGAGAAAATATTCAGCGCCAGCAGCGATGCACCGAGAGAAATGAGATTCACCACAACAAATTTACTGAACAACTGTCCGTGCGATTTTTCCTTATTCTGAAATGTCCAGCGTTTGTTCCAGATATAGCTGTGCAGCGTTGCTGCTGAATAAGAAATAATTTTCGAGATATTACGGTTCAGCCCCAGAAACAGCAAACCCGCAAAAATTAGGTTATCGACCAGCGTATTGAGCACGCCGACCAGGCTGAACTTTACCAATTTCAAAAGTTCTTTTTTTGTCTTGTCCTTCATTTGTGATATCCCCACTTTTCTTCTATAAGATTACAGGTAAAACACCCAGCTTTCAAACCAGCGCAGCACATGTGCCACATATTCTTTTGCCACCGGCATTCCGGAAATAACAGGATAAAATAGGATAAACAGCAGCAAAACCACACCCATATATGTGCCCACGCCCACATAAAACCGTCGTCTGGCAGCATCTGTTTTGATATCTGCATAGATGTTTTGTAGCACATACGCTATCATAATCATCAAAAACGGCGTGCTGGCAAAATAGTGGTAGATAAACAGTACGCGCGGAATCGGCATCCACGGTACGATTTGTGACAGTAATGCCAACACCAAAAACCACGCTTTACCGTCCCGCTTTTTCAACGCAGTGAACAACGTCGCAAAAAACGCTATCAAGCCGACCCACCAAACTGCCGGATTGCCGAAACAGGAGATGGTAGAAATCTGTCCCGCGCCCAAATCCTGATAATAGTACCACATGGGTTTATACATAATAGGCCACGTATACCACATGGACGCATAAGGATGAGACTGCTGCAATTTATTATGGTAAGAAAACATATTTTTCTGGTAATCCAACAGTTCGCGGAAAGTATAGGGGTGTCCTTCAATAAAGCGGAACGGGATATAGGACGCAAAGTAAATCGCACAGGGAATCACAATGAAAAATCCCACGCAGCACAGCAGAATCACTCCTGTCCTCTTGCCATATGCCGCCACAGCTTTTTCTACCGCGCCACCCTGTTTTTTCGCCTCCAAATATTCCCGCAGTCGCCCTGCCATGTGCACGAAAAAGATTGCTGCCAACCCAAATCCACTATAGATTCCTGTCCATTTGGACGCACACGCCAATCCGAAAAATACGCCGCTGCCCAGCAAGGCAAGCAATGGCTGCCTGAGTCCTGTTTTTTGGTAATTTCCTGCATAGAAACAATACATACAATAATAGCTCAGCAGTATGAACACCACAGGGTAAGAGTCTATCGTTGCAATGCGGGTCTGCGTGAAATGCATGAAATCAAACGTCAGCAAAAATGCGGCAATGAACGCAAACCACGGCTTTTTCGTGATACGCCGCGCAAGCAGATAAATGGCAAAAATCATGAAAATGCCAAACAGATTGCCCATGAATCGCCAGCCAAACGGCGTCATGCCGAACATCTGTGTACCAAGCGCAATGAACAGCTTGCCGAGCGGTGGATGGGATGTTTCCGTCGGTTCAATATGATGCACATTTTCATATGCTGTACGCGCATGGTAAATCTCGTCAAAATAGGAACCGTTCAAATATGACGGCATGGACTGTACCAGATTTTGCTCGTCTATCAGCCGCTCCGGCGTTTCGCAGCCGGTAACAGTTGTAATCTTGATTTGCTTGTCATTTTCGTCAAACAATCCCACTTCATATAAATAGGCTTTGTTATTTTCCTGTGGTATCATTTTGATATATTGTGCCCGGGCGTTTACTGCCACAGAAACCCACTGGAATACGTTGGTGTTTTTTTGTCCGCTGACGTCCTGCCACTCTTGCCCATCGACCGAATAGGACACGTTATAGTCCGTGATGGTCTGCCCGCGGAAAAAATTCAATTTCGCCACATCCTCCGGCTGCGCCAAAGTAATGATAATCTGATCATTTTTCCCATGACGGATATGAGTTTGCGGTGCAGTGCGGTCACCCAAATTCACAAAGGACAAAATACCATATACCAACAACAGGATTCCCAGCAGCAGCGCGTCCAGTCTGCCCCAACGCCCAGGTGTGTCGGGTTCTTTTATCCTAAAATTGGTTTTGTTATTTCTTGATGGCTGTTTCAAATTTTTTCCCTCCAAAACAGTAGTATATTAGTAGCAGGAATGCCGCCAAATTTAGCACGGAAATGGTAATCATAAACACGTCGTCCTGCGGTATGTGATACACAGGCTGTCCTTGCAGTGACAGAAACAAGACATAGCCAATATTCAAAAACGCCGTAAAGCTAAATATGCCAAAAAAGTGCCGAATCCCTGCTTTATTTTCCAGTAAATACGCCGCAAGCAGTAGCGCAATGCTGGGTAACATATAACGCTCATGCATTTTGGTTCCCAGCAGACACAGTCCGATATTCAAAAATGCTGCCGCGGTCAAAATGCCCCGTTTATGGTAGGCACAAGCGCTGGCAAGTACCACTACCGTCATCAACACGATGCCCCAAACTTGGTATGAAATCCCCAGCATGGTTTGGTCAAGCGCGGTAAAGTTACCGCCAAAAATTGCGTACAAATTAAACGTATTAAGTGTTGCATAGTTATAGGAGGATAGCGTCCCCATATAGAGTTTCAAAATCCAGTTCCATTCCTGTCCCGCTGAAAACGGCAAAACGCCTGCTATAAACACTGCCACACCAATGCCAACACATTTTATCACCAGCAGCCACGTGCCTCTTTCTTTCTTCACAAACAGGTCAATCATATACCACAGGTAAATCGGGAAAAAGACCAGTGCTTGCGGCTTGACGAGCAGTGCCACCGCATAGGAGACTGTGGAGGCAATATGGCGTTTTTCGCTGAGAAAATAGAATGCCAGCAACAGGAAAAAGACAAACACGCCGTCCACCTGTCCCCACAAGGACGCGGTGGTGATGAACGCCGGATGAAAAGCATATACTGCCGCAAGCGCCAGCCCGGCGGTTTGTTTTTCCTGTTTGCAGCCAATGCGCCAAATCAGATATGCCGTCCCCAATTCAAACAACGTGGCAGGTAGCTTCAATAAAATCAAAAATGCACCGCTATCCGTCGAAAGCGAAAATATGCGCCGCAACATACCTACAAGATACAAGATATACATATATCCGGGTGGATAGTCCAAAAAAATGTTGTTTTGCGCCGCATAAGCATACATGTGGGGAATCCCCTGTGAAAATGCCATGTCGCCCCATGCGGTGAAACAGCCAATGTCCACGCTGTAGCCACGCACAGACGCGGCTAGTACCACACGAAAAACAAACGCTACCGCTAACACAAACCATATTTTTATATTCCTCTTCTCCCGAAAGAGCTTGTCCTGATATTTCCAGAACAGCAGCATACCGAAAAACAGTGCACTACCACATAGTATCAAAGCAATCATATTATTTCCTCAATTCCCAACTTCTTACATTCTTCTGTCGAAAGCGGACGGTATTCTCCGGGCTGCAAGGTTTCATCCAGTGGTACTGAACCAAACCGGATGCGTTTCAGATAGCACACGCGGTTGCCCACCGCTTCAAACATGCGTTTTACCTGATGAAACTTTCCTTCATAGATGGTAAGCTGAATTTGCCGCGGATTGTTCTCATCCAACACAAGCTGCGCGGGCAAAGTCTGATACCCGTCCTCCAGTGTCACGCCCTGTTCAAACGCCACTATGTATGAAGGCTGTGCGTCCTGTGCAAGCTGCGCCAGATAGGTTTTTGGCACATGTTTGCGCGGAGACAGCAAACGGTGCGCTGTTTGCCCATCGTTGGTCAGCAGAAGAAATCCTTCTGTATCACGGTCCAACCGTCCCACCGGAAACGGCGCAAACCGACGCGCTTCCTCGTCCAGCAAATCCACCACCGTCGGAAAGCGGTTGTCCTCCGTTGCCGACACCACGCCGTCCGGCTTATTCATCATCAGATAAACATATTTTTGATAGTGAAACGGCTTGCCAAACACCGTAATTTGTGCCGCGGCAGGGTCGATATGCAACGACGGGTCGCGAACTTCCTGCCCGTCTACTAACACGCCGCCGGTACGCAAAAGCTGTTTGATTTCCTTGCGCGACCCCAGTCCGCTGCCCGCTAAAATTTTATCCAGCCGATCCATATGGTTCCTCCAAAATTGTTTTGGTATAATTTCGTGCATCGCCGGTTTTGAGCGAAACGACAAAACAATCCGGCGGCGCTTTTTAATTCATGAAATCTGTGGACATGTACCGAAGATTTCATACCTCTCAGCCGCGAGCGTTTCGGTAGGAATGCTGCGTGAGTGACGCGGCTGCACGGGGTGTTCACGAGGGGGACGGCTTGACGGTCGCCAGACCGGAACAAATCTCCCCTCGTATCGTGTGTTTATTATACCATATTATTTTAAAAAAAACAATACCAGGAAAACCGAATACAGTGGTCTTTCTTATTTTACCATCATAGCATCAACTTTGGTGATATCAATACGGATATTCCTCTCCCGCCAGCGAATGCATGAATCCATTCAGTTTCACACTCATAATATCTCCCGCAATGACTTTATCCTCAATCAAAAAAATGTTGGCGCGCACGTGGTCAGTTCCCGATTTCGTATGATTTTTCACAGTGTAAGTGCGGCGTTCCACCGTTTTTCCCATATAGGGCGTAAGGTCCAGTCCAACGCTGCTCTGCATACGGTTATAACGGTTATAGACTTTGTCAAAGGACGGCGGCAAAGTAAAAGTTTCCGCTTCAATTGCCGGAATTTCCACCTCCCAGCCGAATTGCTGCAAAAATGCCGCCGCATCTGTCTCTGTTTTTACATTTTCAAATGTATATTTATGTGCACAGTTTACGGCTACACTGTATAGATTGCTGCTCCACACCACGCTGCATAGCAAACATAGCGCGAACAACATGCCTGTGATGATTTTTTTCTTTTTTATCATACCATTCCCTCCTCCATGGGCAGCAATGCACACGCCCTCTACCGCTATTTTATGATTCGGACGCGTGAAAAATTTGCATTCTGAAAAAAAACATTGCTTTTTCCCGCATTTTTTGGTAAAATGTAGGGTAACGATTGTAACAATATAAAAATTACCTGAAATGATATACTAAAAGAGGTGTCTGGAAGAATGAAAGAAACACAAAAATTTGCAGATAGAGTGGTCGACCTGAAAGCCTCTGCCATCCGTGAAATGTTTAAATTGATGGCAAAAGGCGATGTTGTCGCTTTGTCGGGCGGAGCACCTGCACCGGAATCTTTTCCGACGGAAGAACTATCGAAAATCAGCGCAAAAATTCTGCGTGAGCAAGGCACGGTTGCGCTGCAATACAGTGTGACAGAAGGGTATCAGCCGCTGCGAGACATGGTGGTGGAACGCACCCGTGCTGCCAACAAACTGACGGAATATGACGATACCATCATCACGACCGGCGCACAGCAGGCGATTGACCTTGCGTTTAAGGCACTGGTAAATGACGGCGAGGGTATTATCGTAGAACGTCCCTCTTTTATCGGTACGCTGAATTCTGCGCGCTCCTACCGGGCGAAGCTATTTGATGTGCCGGTACTAGATGACGGTATGGATTTGGACATGGTAGAACATTTGCTAAAAACGGAAAATATCAAATTGATATATACCATTCCAACCTTCCAAAATCCGACTGGTATTACTATGAGCAACGAAAAGCGGCAGCGGTTAATCGATCTGGCAGTCAAATATGACGTTTACATTGTTGAGGATAACCCATACGGCGATTTACGTTTTGCGGGCGAAGCCAAAAAGAACATCAAATCGTTAGACCCCGACGGACGCGTGATTTACTGTGGTACATTTTCCAAAATTCTCTCGCCTGGACTGCGTATCGGCTGGGTCAGTGCACACCGTGACATCATTGAACGCATTGTTGTTGTGAAGCAAGCGAACGACGTGCACACCCCCATTTTCAACCAAATGATGGCGGCAGAATTCATGAAACAATACGATATGGACGAACATATCGCGCGTCTGTGCAAACTCTATGGACGCAAATGCGGCATTATGCTGGACGCGCTGGACAAATATTTCCCCGAAGGCTGCACCTATACGCGTCCCGAAGGCGGACTGTTTCTGTGGTGTACGCTGCCGGAAGGTGCCAACACCAAAGAACTGCTGACGCGCTGCATTGACCGCAAGGTCGCGTTTGTACCGGGCAACACATGTATGGTGGACATTGATTCCCCAACGCGCTATATGCGCCTGAACTACTCAGCGGTTGCAGAGGATAAAATCGACTGGGCAGTGAAAACCATGAGCGACGTGATTCGCGAATCGCTATAAACAATTTCTCATAAGGAGTTGAATCCTTCATTATGGACAAAAAACCAAGAATTTTAAGCGGCATTCAGCCGTCCGGTATCATCACGCTGGGCAACTATATCGGCGCCATCCGCAACTGGGTGGAACTACAAGACGAATTTGAATGCTTTTATATGCTGGCGGATTTGCACACCATCACGGTGCGCCAAACGCCGGCGGACCTGCGCAAACGTTCTCTGGAGCTGATGGCGCTGCTGCTTGCCTGCGGCGTGGACACGGAAAAAAGCTTAATCTTTTTCCAGTCCCATGTGCCGGAACATACGCAGCTT
Organism: uncultured Clostridia bacterium; assembly: GCA_949739095.1. GTDB lineage: Bacteria > Bacillota > Clostridia > RUG12999 > RUG12999 > JAAWTG01. The sequence continues at coordinate 8,578 of CATIYX010000144.1, forward strand.
AGCTGGGTACTGAACTGCTACACACAGATGGGCGAACTCAGCCGCATGACCCAGTTTAAGGATAAAGCTGCTAAAAATGCAAATAATATCAACGCCGGATTGTTTACCTATCCTGTTTTGATGGCAGCAGACATTTTGCTCTATCAGGCGGATTTGGTGCCGGTAGGCAAAGATCAGACGCAGCATCTCGAAATTTGCTGTGATATCGCGCAGCGGTTTAACCATGCGCTCAGCGATACCTTTACCATCCCTAAGGGATACATTCCGAAAGTGGGCGAAAAAATCAGAAGCTTGCAAAATCCCACTGCTAAAATGTCCAAATCCGATACCAACGAAAATGCTTATATTTCCTTGCTGGACGATCCTGATACAGTGATTCGCAAATTTAAACGCGCCGTGACAGACAGTGAAGCGGAAATTGCATTCCGCGAGGGCAAGGACGGTATCAACAACTTGCTGACGATTTACAGTGTTATCACAGGCAAAACCATTGAAGAATCGGAACAGGAATTCGCCGGCAAAGGCTATGGCGATTTCAAGCTGGCGGTCGGCGAAGCAGTTGTCAGCTATCTCAAACCGATTCAAGACAAATTTAACGACTACATGGATAACCGTGACTACTTGCAGCAAATCTATACAAAAGGGGCGGAAGCGGCTTCCTATGTAGCACAGAAAACACTGCGCAAAGTATACAAAAAAGTCGGGTTTATCCCGAAAGGATAAAATTTGAGGTGAAAAACCATGAATGTAGACTATAAATGGATTCTGCTGACTTTGGCGGTTTCCTTTTTGGTGACCTTCATTGCAGTGCCGATTGTGAAAATGATTGCGGAAAAAATCGGCGCAGTAGATGTTCCGAAAGACGGACGGCGAATGCATAAGAAACCCATTCCGCGACTCGGCGGACTTGCCATGATTTATGGCTTCTTTGTCAGTATCCTTTGCTTTACCAGTATTACGCCGGAAATCCGAGGTATTTTGATTGGCTGTTTGATTTTGGGGGCATTAGGCGTGATTGACGACATTCACCCGCTGTCTGCGAAACTGAAACTCGCCGTTCAAATTGTTGCGGCAATCATTCCGGTGCTCAGCGGCGTAACCATCGCGTTTTTTTCAGTACCCAAATTCATCAACGCATCCGGTATGCTGCACTTAAATCCCATTGTAGGCGCAGTGATTTCCGTCATTTGGATTATTGCGATTACCAATGCGGTGAACTTAATTGACGGACTGGACGGTTTAGCAGCAGGGGTATCGTCCATTGCTTCCATGTCTATTCTCTTTATTGCAGTTATTAATGGCAATTCTCTGATTGCGGTTTTAGCGGCTGCTCTGGTGGGAAGCTGTGTGGGATTTTTGCCCTTCAACGTCAATCCTGCCAAGATTTTCATGGGTGACACCGGCTCTACTTTTTTGGGCTATATGCTGGCAACCATGTCCATCTATGGCCTATTTAAGGGTTATGCGCTGATTACTTTTGTCGCGCCGTTTTTGATTTTAGGACTGCCCATTTTTGATACGGCATTTGCGATTATCCGCCGCATCATTCATCATAAACCCATCATGGGTGCAGACCGCGGGCATTTGCACCATCGGCTGATTGATATGGGCTTCAGCCAGAAACAAACGGTCGCGATTTTATATTCTATCACCTCTCTGCTGGGACTGAGCGCAATTATTATGTCCACCAGCGGTACGATGATTCAGGGAATTTTCCTGATTCTATCTGTGGCATTATTCCTTGGCGTGGGATTCTATTTCTCGCGCAAACCAAATGCTAAACAGGAAGAAACCACCGATATGGTAGAAACGCAACCGGAAAATGTTGTACAAGCTGCTGCACCGGAAGAAACAGTGCAGCCGGAAGAAAAGGAGAAACAACAACATGAATAAATTGAAAGTGATGACTGTTTTTGGGACACGACCAGAAGCCATTAAAATGGCACCGCTGGTTTTGGAACTGGAAAAACATGCCGAAATCCAAAGTATCGTCTGTGTGACCGCACAGCACCGTCAAATGCTGGACATGGTGATGGACATGTTTCACATTAAAGCAGACTATGATTTGAACATTATGAAAGACCGTCAAACGCTGGCAGGTATCACAACACTGGCACTGGGCGGCATTTATGAAACAGTTGCGGAATGTGAACCGGATGTAGTTTTAGTGCATGGCGACACCACCACTACCTTGGCAGGCAGTCTGGCGTCTTTCTATAACCAGGTGAAAGTCGGGCATGTGGAAGCTGGACTGCGTACATATGACAAATATTCTCCCTTCCCGGAAGAAATGAACCGGAAACTGACCGGCGCCATTGCAGATTTTCATTTTTCTCCCACCATCAAAAACCGCGAAAATCTTGCACGAGAAGGTATTACAGATGGCGTTTATGTGACAGGAAACACCGTCATTGATGCCATTCAGTATACGGCAAAAGCGGATTATACGTTCCGCAATGAACTGTTAAACACCATTGATTTTACGGGCAGTAAAATCATTTTGGTAACGGCACACCGCCGCGAAAACTTAGGAAAACCGCTGGAGGAGATATGCAGTGCACTGCGGCGCATTGTGGAGGACAATCCTGATACACAGATTGTCTATCCTGTTCATTTGAACCCTGCGGTTCGCGACACGGCATTTCAAATTCTGGGCGGGCATGACCGCATTCATTTAATTGACCCACTGGATGTGGACGAGCTGCACAACCTGATGAGCCGCTGTTATATGGTGATGACCGATTCCGGCGGATTGCAGGAAGAAGCGCCGTCTCTGGGCAAGCCTGTTTTAGTGCTGCGCACGGAAACAGAACGTCCCGAAGCAGTAGAAGCCGGGACTGTTAAACTGGCGGGCGTAGAGCAGGAAACGATTTATCAAATGGCAAACGAACTGCTCCGTGACGCGGCGGCTTACCAGAAAATGAGCAAAGCAGTCAATCCCTATGGAGACGGACAGGCGTCCCGCCGTATTGTGGAAGCTTTGCTCTATGAATTTGGTATGCACAGCACACGTCCGGACGAGTTATTATAAAAAAATAGTATTTCCAGCAGAGTAGAAATTTGATAGAAAAATTCATATATGCTGAAAAAATCGATAAATTGCAGTTATCAACTTACCTTGAAACTATAAAAAAAAGTAAGAACGGATAAACATTATGCCTTATCAAAGAATAAATGACTTAGATATTTACTATGAAGAATTTGGATATGGTGAGCCAATACTTTTCTTGCATAGTGGTTACAGTCGAGGAGTACTGGCATTTAGCGGGCAGATACAACCTTTTTATGCCGCAGGCTACAGATGCTTATACCCTGACTACAGGGGACATGGACGCACGAAATGTAAAAACATGAACTGGGATTCCGCTTTGATAGCGGAAGATATGATTCGTTTTCTCGATAGTCTGAAAATAGAGAAGGTTCACTTGATTGGATATAGTACTGGTGGTGGCGTGGCATACTATATAGCATCAAAACATCCGGAAAGAGTGAAAACTATTATTTCAATTGGAAATGGTGGTGTGATAGATAGTGTTGGTGCAGAAAATTTTTTACCAGAAGCACTATTGAATCAAGGTGCCAATGAATTTATTGAGAATATAAAGCACCTTCATGCAGAAGCTCATGGTGGAGATTGGCAGGAGTATTTGAGGCAGGAAGTGAAGGATTGGAAAGAGCACCCCTGCATAAGGGATGAAGAATGGGCACGAATCACAATGCCAATGTTATTAATCGCAGGCGAGAATGATGATTTTGCTACGAAAGAACGATTAGAAAAAATTAAAAATACGTGTCTGCAAGCAGAAATCTTTATTGTTAAAAATTGTGGACACCGACCTCATTTTACAAATGAGGAAGGAAAAATGGTAAATGAAAAAATGCTTACATTTTTAAGAAATGCGCAAGGATAGAGTATCTTTTGTATTGCGTTCATGGTGGAGGACTGTTTTTTGGTGCTGCTATTGTTGCCTATAATGGTGAAAAATGGTGCCTAATTCTACAAAACCAACTTAATGCAGAGATATAAACCAAAAATGATACATGCAGAAACGCCTGTATGGCATGGGGAAAACGGTCAGACTGCTTTGCAGGTTTCCGTCTCCTGCTATGCCGTCTGGCTTTCTGCATTTTTCATTATAACACAGAAATGGAGAAACAGCTATGGGAAAAACATTAGTATTGGCGGAAAAGCCCTCTGTCGGGCGCGAACTTGCCCGCGTGTTGGGCTGCCGCCAAAAAGCAAACGGATATATTGAAGGTCCCAGCCACATTGTTACGTGGGCGCTGGGACATCTGGTGGAACTTGCGCCGCCGGAAAAATATGGAAAACAATATCAAAACTGGAGCATGGAAACGCTCCCTATGTTGCCTGAAAAAATGCAGCTTGAGGTGATTCCCTCCACAGCAAAGCAATATAGCGTAGTGAAAAAACTCCTGCATGACAGCCGCGTTTCTTCTCTCGTCATTGCAACAGATGCAGGGCGTGAAGGTGAACTTGTCGCCCGCTGGATTTTAGATAAGGCCGGCTTCCGCGGTCCCATCAAACGTCTTTGGATTTCTTCTCAGACAGACAAAGCAATTAAACAAGGCTTCGCCGCACTGCGGGACGGACGCGACTATTTGAATCTCTACCGCTCCGCTCAGGCACGCGCCGAAGCGGATTGGCTAGTGGGTCTGAATGTCACCCGCGCCTTGACCTGTAAATACAATGCGCAGCTATCCGCCGGACGTGTACAAACGCCAACATTAGCGCTGATTGTGGAACGTGAAAAGGACATCCGTAAGTTTGTGCCGAAAGAATATCAAACTGTCCGCGCCGATTTGGGTAAATTATTTGTCACCTGGCAGGACAGCAAGGGACAGACTGGCATTTTTGACCCTGCAAAAGCACAAGCAATTGCAAAAAAGATAGATGGCAAGATCTTTACCGTCACTTCTGTGAAGGAGTCGCCCAAAAAGACGCCGGTTCCTATGCTCTATGACCTGACGGAACTACAGCGGGACGCGAACAAGCAATACGGCTATTCTGCCAAACAGACGCTGAACATCATGCAGCGGCTCTATGAACAGCATAAGGCATTAACCTATCCGCGAACGGATTCACGCTATTTAACAGATGATATCGTCCCAACGCTACGCGACCGACTGGACGCGGTACGTGTAGGAGATTTTCGGCCCATTGTCAGTGAACTGGTACGCGGGCGCAAAACCATCGCGAAAGCTTGCGTCAACAATGCAAAGGTCAGCGACCATCACGCGATTATTCCAACGGAAGAACGCGTGGACTTGTCCGCGCTGAACACAGACGAACTGCGCATCTATACCATGGTGGTACGGCGTTTTTTAACCTGTTTCTATCCGGCCTATGAATATATGCAGACCAGAGCTGAACTTACCTGCGAGGGCGAAACCTTCCGTGCATCGGGGCGTAAGGTGGTGCAGCTTGGCTGGAAAAAGGTCTATCATGTGCGCGATGATGAGGACGACCCTGAGGCAGAAGAAGAACAGACGCTGCCGGATTTGGCGCGCGGCAAAACGTTTACCTGTACAAATGTACAGGTAAAAAACGCCAAAACCAAGCCGCCCGCGCGTTATACAGAGGCAACACTGCTTTCCGCCATGGAAAATCCCTCTAAATTTATTACAGACCAAAAAATGAAAGAATATATCGGCGGTGGGCTGGGAACGCCTGCGACCCGTGCGGATATTATTGAAAAATTGTTTAGTTCGTTCTATATGGAAAAACGCGGCAAAGAAATTATGCCGACTTCCAAAGGAATGCAGCTTATGGAGTTGGTACCACAGGATTTGAAAGAACCGCTTTTGACAGCAAAATGGGAACAGCAACTAAATGGTATCAGCAAAGGAACCATCAAAAAAGAAAATTTTGTGGGTGATATGCGGCAGTATACCAAGGCACTGGTGTCCACCGTTGCGGCAAGCAACAGCACCTATGTGCATGACAACATGACGCGCACACCCTGTCCTGAGTGCGGCAAAATGATGCTGGAAGTGAACGGAAAACGCGGCAAAATGCTAGTATGCCAGGACCGTGACTGCGGGCACCGCGAAAACATCAGTTTTCACTCTAATGTCCGCTGTCCCAACTGTCACAAAAAAATGGAGATTTACGGCACGGGTGAGAAAAAGACTTATGTCTGCCCCTGCGGATTCCGCGAAAAAGTGGAG
>CATIYX010000145.1 GCA_949739095.1 uncultured Clostridia bacterium
ATTATAAAATCAAAAGCGCCGCCGAATTGTTTCATCGCTTCGCTCGAAACCGGCGATGCGCAAAATTATACCAGTCCGCGTTGCGGACATGGTATAATATACGCAAGAAGCGTATATTATAAATCGAAAGTGCCTCCGCCTTGCCGCGCATAAAAACGCGGCAACCGGCGGAGATGCACGAAATTATACCAAATTGCTTCGCACAGATAAGACCGTGTCGGACTATACATACACCATTCTAAAAAAATGCCATGATAAAGGAATCATTCTCATGGCGGCAAGCGCCCGTCCTGAAAGAACTATTTTAACCTATCATAAACAAATTGGATTTGAAGCGATTACTACATTAAATGGTGCAAGGATTATTTTGCCGCATCGTATCATTGAAAATGGTATTATGCCTTCCAGTGTAGAAACGATTTTGAAAAAAGTAATGATGATATCTGATTTAGTTTTGTCAATGGAAACAGAAAATGGTGTTTTTTCAAATGTTCCGATTCCGGGATGGGATGTGACGGTTTTCGATGGATTTCCTGCTTTGCCTACGGAAAGTATGATATACAAGCTGCTGCTTAGCAGCAAATATAATCATATACAACAGGAAGTCGAAAAAGCTTTAACGCCGGATACTTACATGACGGTGGCAGAGAGCAAATTAATACAGATAATAAGTACTGCATCAAGGAATTAAGATGATGTTAAACGCTGTAGGGGTAAAGCGCAGTGAGGCAGTGTATTTCGGAGACGATAATGACGATATAGAGCCGATAGAGAAGTGCGGTGTGGGAGTGGCTGTTTCGAATGCGATTGATGAGGTCCTTGAAGTAGCAGACGTTACAACGGAAAGCAATGATATGGACGGTGTAGCGAAATATATTGAAAAAAATTTGTTATAATCAAATCAATTGTAGCGGAATGGTCACTTGAAAATCATCAAATTATAATTGAAAGATTTAGAGATGAAACAGATGAATAAGAAACAGTTTTTTGATATTTCTGACGCGATGAAGGAAAGAGAATGGTGAGGATTCAATTGGTTAGAACACGTAACGGCAACTCCGACGCCGCTTGCACTTGTTACAGGTTATAAAGAAAACGGCTTTGCAAACGGAACAATGCAGTCATGGTTTTGCTTTTCTGCGGAAAAGCCACGGCGCGGCAAACAGTCCACCGGACTGTTTGCTAGGACGCGCCTTTCGAATCCCTTAAATCAAAATAAAAAAAGAAGCTATCCTAACGGATAACTTCTTTTTTTATGGAGGA